>NZ_JBHFEI010000011.1:0-183786 GCF_041928815.1 Ensifer soli
CAACGCACGCGACGGCGCATTCGGATGCCTCGTCTCTCCTGCCATCAAAACTTTCTCCCGTCATTGCCACGTTCTTGTCTCGTCACCTCTGTACCATCGCCTTCGAAACCTGTCGAGAAAATTTCCTTCAGATCGGCGCGCGCGGCGGGCAATCCGCCGCGACGGCACTTTCGTCGCCGATCCGGTCTCAATGACCTGTTTTATAAATTGAAATGGGGTCTTGCCCGCCTGCGGGTGCCGGATCACGCCGGGCATCGACGCTCCCGCCTTCGCATTTTTCTTGACGTCCGGCAAAAACTAGAAAATTTCTTTCCTGTACGGCGACGGGGAGGGAGGCCGCGCGGCGCGCGGCCGGGAAGGCGCGGGGATGACGAACGAGCGATGGAGGGCGGCCGGTTCCGGCGGCGGGGACCTGGCGGGGCGGATCGCCGCGCGCTACGCGACGCTGCGGCGCTCGGAGAAGGTGGTGGCCGATTTCCTGCGCGACAGGGCCGGCGGGCGGCTCGATTCCTCGATCACCGAGCTCGGCCGCACGCTCGGCGTCAGCGAGGCGACGATCAGCCGCGTCAGTCGCGCGCTCGGCTATGACGGCTATCCCGACATGAAGCTGTCGCTCGCCGGCGAACGGCGCCCGGCTGCCGCCGCCGACGGGATCGACGCGGACGCATCGCTGGTCGACACCGGCGCGGCGCTGGCGGGCCTGCTCGTCGACGGCATCGACGACACGCGGCGGCGCGCCGACACGGAGCTCCTGGAGACGGCGGTCGCGCGGCTTGCCGCGGCGCGGCGCATCGTCTTCATGGGCATCGGCGGGGCGGCGGCGATCGCCGACGCGGCGGCCCACATGTTCGTCAAGGCCGGCTTCGACGCCTCGGCCTGCTGCGACGGCTACACGCAGACCATCGTCGCCGCGACGCTCGGCGAGGGCGACGTCGCGATCGGCCTGTCGCACGAGGGCGCACCGGGCAGCGTCGCCGAGGCGCTGGCGCTGGCCGGCATCTCGGGCGCGGCGACGATCGCCCTGACGGGCCGGGCCGGCAGCGCCATCGCGCAGTCTGCGGCGATCGTGCTGGCGACCGCCGGCACGGGCGGCGGGCTTGCCGAGGGCGCGGCGCTTTCCGGCCGCATCGGCCAGCTCTTTCTCGTCGATCTCCTCTATGTCGGCGCGCTGTTCCGCAAGGGCGCGGCGACCGCGGCGGCACTTCAGGCGACGGGCGCCGCGCTGACGCGCCAGCCGTGAGCGCCGGCCGCGACGGGCTCATGTAAAAATTTTCACGATATACTGGCGTTTGCCAGTATTGCGCGGCAATGCCCTGCCATTGCTTGCGGAACCGGCATATTCATGAAAACTTTTTTTTGCGTGGAAACAGGGTCAAATCACGCCCAAGCCTGTGAAAAGGCGAAGTTTCTATCGTTTTCCCCGGATGCGTGTGAGCGCCGGCAAACACAAGGGTGGAAAATCTTTCAAACACATGAAGAAAATAATTTACAGATCGCCCCGACCTACGATAGTGTCTGGCTCTGCTTGCCAGAGGGGTCGCGCGTTGCCGGAAGAGGAGCCGGTCGGGCGAGCCGCGAGCAGGGCCGAAAGGTGGAGATGGCTGCCGTGCCGCAGCCTCAAGGGAGAGAGATCGATGTTCCACAAGCCTAAGAATGCATTGTACAACACCATCAGCCGCCGGCGTTTCCTGGAGCTGGGCGGCTCCGCGGCCACCGCGCTCGGCATGGGTTCGCTCGCCGTCGGCCTGAATTCGACGATCATGAGCACGCGGGTCCAGGCGGCCTCGTCCGACGACGCCAAGTGGAAGCAGTATTCGGGCTCGAAGCTGACCTTCCTGTCGGAAAACACGCCCCCCTCCTTCGCCATCCGCGACAACATCAAGGCCTTCTACGACCTGACCGGCATCACGGTCGAGGTCCTGACCGACGACCTGCCGGTCGTCCAGCAGAAGGCCGGCATCGACCTGCGCTCGGGCAAGTCGGACTACATCCTCAACTACGTGCAGGACAAGCCGATCGGCGCGCCCTTCGCCGACTTCTACGCCGACCTGACGCCGCTCTTCGGCGACGACACGCTGCCGCAGGATCCGGACGGCTATGGCGACAATGCCTGGGTCGCCAACTTCCTCAACGCCTGCGGCCGCTTCTACAGCGCCGACAAGGTCATCGCGCTTCCCTATGACGCGGCGATCCCGGTCACCTTCTACCGCCAGGACCTGTTCGAGGCCCATTCGAAGGACTTCGAGGCCGAATACGGCTACCGCCTCGAATTCACGCCGGACACGACCTGGAAGAACGTGCTCGACTACGCCACCTTCTTCAAGAAGCTGAAGGAAGGCGGCGCGGACGTGCCCTACGGCTACGCCCAGCACCAGGGCTCGTTCGCCTGGACGACCCAGCTCGACATTCAGCGCCTGATGTTCTCGCACGGCCGCTGGACCGACTTCAACGTCGACGACAAGCTGGGCTCGAAGGAGCCGGGTCCGAGCAACTGGGGCGACGAGCAGTCGGTGCTGATGCTCGAGCAGTTCAAGGCACTCGCCGACGTGTCCCATCCGGACAACCTGGCGAACGGCACGCTGGAGCTCAACACCGTCTACCAGTCCGGCAACATCGCCATGCAGGTGCAGTATCACGAGTTCGCCGCATCGGTGGAAGACGAGAAGACCTCGCGCGCGGCCGGCGGCAAGACGGCCTATGCGCTGTGCCCGAAGGGCGAGGCGAGCTGGATCAAGAACGGCGGCGAGGCCGTCCACGGCACGAACTGCGGCATCGGCGGCATCGGCATCAACAAGAACGCCTCCGAGGACCTGCAGCGCGCGGCCTATCTCTTCGCCATCTGGTCGACCTCGCGGCAGCTGCAGTTCGACGTTCTGAAGGGCCTCGGCGGCACGCCGACCCGCCAGTCCGTGCTCGACATGCCGGAAGTCAAGGAAGCGCAGAAGCGTCCGAGCAAGATGCCGAATGCGCTGACCTTCGAGGCGGCCTACGGCGTCGGCATCCAGGACCCGAACTTCGTCCTCGGGCCGAAGATCCCGGAAGCCAACGAGTACCACTCGCTGATCGCGTCGGAGACCCAGCGCATGCTCACCGGCGAGATGTCGCCGCAGGAGACGGCCCAGTCGCTGAAGACGCAGATCGACGAGCTCAACGGCGCCTGATGCGCGCCTGACCCGTCCCGGCCGGCAGCCGCCTTCGCGCCGCTGCCGGCCCCTGCCCCATGCATTGCTGATATCTGGCCACAGGCAGACACGGCGCTGGCGAGAGCGAACCTCCATGACCGACACATCGCATATGTCCCCCGTCGCGCAGGATGTCGCGGCACAGCTTTTCCGGGCAAGGTCCCATTCCGTCGAGGTCGAGGCCCGGCCGATCGGCGCGGTGGCGGAAACCCCGCGCAGCTTCAATCCGCCGGCGCCGAAGCGCTACTATTTCTACCTGATGGCGCCGGCGATCGCGATCCTCGCCTTCATCTCGCTCTATCCGTTCTTCTGGCTGATCTTCCTGTCGCTGCAGGACGTCGACATCGGCGGCGGCGAATGGGTCGGCCTCGACAACTATATCCGCCTGTTCAGCGACGCCCGCTTCATCAACGGCTGGATCCTTCTGCTGAAATACAGCGTCATCTGCCTCGCGCTGCAGCTCGGCATCGGCGTCCTGCTCGCCGTCGTCGTCAACAGCTCGAAATACGAGCGCTTCCTCGTCACCGCGCTGCTGATGCCGATGATGATGGCGCCGGCCGTCGCGGGCCTGCTCTGGCTCTTCCTCTACAACGGCACCTTCGGCTGGTATCACTGGCTGATGCAGAGCGTCGGCATCCTCGACAGCGCCTCGATCCTGGCGCGCGCCGACACCGCCCTCTTCGCCGTCATCATCGTCGACGTCTGGCAGTGGACGCCGCTGATCACGCTGATCGCGCTCGCCGGCCTGAAGCGGGTGCCGCGCGACCAGCTCGAGGCGAACATGGTCGACGGCGCCTCGCCCCTGCGCAACTTCTTCGCCATCACCCTGCCGAACCTCTATCCGGTGCTCTTGATCGCCGTGCTCCTGCGCTTCATGGACAATTTCCGCTTCATCGACAGCCTGCTGGTGCTCACCGGCGGCGGCCCGGGCAGCGCCACCAAGATCCTGCCGGTCTACCTCTTCGAAGTGGCCTTCAAGTTCTTCAAGCTCGGCCGGGGTGCGGCCATCGCGCTGACGCTCCTCCTCGTCACCATCATCCTGGGCAAGATCCTTGTCCGCGTCTTCGAAAATCCCAAAGCCGGCAGGAGCTGACCGACCATGGCATCCCGCGACGTCGTTTCCTACGAAACACCCTTCACGAAGCTCGCGCGCATCCTCGCCGTCGCCTTCGTCACGCTCTACCTCATCTGGACGCTCCTGCCCTTCCTGGTGATGTTCGTCTCCTCGTTCAAGGATCTCCTGGAGGCCTTCAAGCTGCCGGCGGTGGGCGACTGGTCGAACATCGGCATCTTCTTCGAGTTCACCCCGACGCTGAAGCACTACCAGAGCCTGTTCTACGACAACAATTTCGGCACCTACATCGCCAACAGCCTGATCGCGGCCGGCGGCTCGGCCGTCATCTCGGTCATCTTCGGCTCGCTTGCCGCCTATTCGCTGTCGCGCGTCGACTTCCGCGGCAAGTCGGACCTGTTTTTCTGGATCATCTCCACCCGCATGGCGCCGGTCGTCGCCGTCATGGTGCCGCTCTATTCGATCTTCCGCTCGCTCGACCTCGTCGGCACGCTGCCGGGCCTGATCCTCGCCTACACCACCTTCAACCTGCCCTTTGCCATCTGGATCCTCAAGGGCTTCTTCGACAACGTGCCCTTCGCCATCGAGGAGGCGCAGATGGTCGACGGCGCGACGCGCTTCCAGGCCTTCCGCTCGATCCTGCCGCTCGTCGCCCCCGGCATCGGCGCCTTCGTCGTGCTCTGCATCCTCTTTGCCTGGAACGACTTCCTCTTCGCCGCGATCATCGGCTCGGGCGGCGCCAAGACGCTGCCCGTCGCGACCCGCGAGCTGGTGCAGCCGCAGAACATCCAGTGGGGCGCGATCATGGCGGCCGGCGTCGTCACCACCCTGCCGATGATGGCGCTCGGCCTCGTCATCCGCAAATATCTCGTCACCGGCCTCACCATGGGCGCCGTCAAGGAATGACCGCGACGCCCGACCCCCGCGCGCAAGGCCGCGCGGGCGGGCGATCCGTCCCACATCTCGGAGGAATGACATGGCATCCGTCACCATCAGGAACGTCTGGAAATATTACGGCGAGACGCCGGCGGTGAAAAACCTGAACATCACCTGCCCGGACGGCAGCTTCGTCTCGATCCTCGGGCCGTCCGGCTGCGGCAAGTCGTCGACGATGCGCATGATCGCCGGTCTCGAACATATCAGCGCCGGCGACATCCACTTCGACAGCCAGCGCATCAACGACCTCGCGCCGAAGGACCGCGACGTCGCCATGGTGTTCGAAAACTACGCGCTCTACCCGCACAAGTCGGTCTACGAGAACATCGCCAACCCGCTCCGGCTGCGCAAGGCCTCCGACGCCACGATCAAGGACCGGGTCAACGGCGCGGCGAAGCTGCTCGAGATCGCCCACCTGCTCGACCGCCGCCCGCACGAGCTTTCCGGCGGCCAGAAGCAGCGCGTCGCCATCGGTCGCGCCATCGTGCGCGAGCCGAAGCTCTTCCTGTTCGACGAGCCGATCGCCCACCTCGACGCGAAGCTGCGCGCCCATATGCGCGGCGAGATCAAGCACCTGCAGCGCACGCTCGGCACGACGATGATCTACGTCACCCACGACCAGCTCGAGGCGCTGTCGATGGCCGACTACATCGCCGTCATGCATGACGGCGAGCTACAGCAGTGGGGCACGCCGTCGGAGATCTTCAACCACCCGGTCAATGCCTGGGTGGCGGGCTTCGTCGGCGAGCCGGCGATGAACTTCCTCACCTGCGACATCGTCGCGCGCGGCGAGGAGGTGGCGCTGCGCCACAGCAATTTCGACATTCCGCTGCTCGCCGGCCAGGCGCGCCAGCTGAACGGCTCCGCGAAGGGCGGCACGGCGCGCATGGGCGTGCGCCCGGACGCCATGGCGATCAGCATGGAGAAGCCGGCCGAGCCGTCGATCACCGGCAACATCTTCGTCAACGAGCTGCTCGGCGGCGACATGCTGGTCGACGTTTCGCTGGCCGACTGCCGCGTCCGGGTGAAGACCGCGCCGGAATTTTCCGGGAAGCCGGGCGAGACCTGCTACCTGACGGTCAACCGCAGCAAGTGGCACGTCTTCGACGCCAAGGACGGACATGCCTATTTCTGAGGCGCCTGTTTCCGAGGGGAGCGACTACACCGCCGCCCTCGACGCCTTCCGCGCGCGCCATGTGCGCTCGGACGGCAAGGCCGGGCTCGTCGAGGCCTATCGCGCGGTCCAGGCGATCCCCTATCGCTCGGTCGCCGACCGGCGGCCGCTGACGGCGCTCGTCAACAACGAGGGCGCCTGCACGGCCAAGCACCTGATCCTGCGCGATCTCCTGCGCAGGATGGGGCACGACGCCGTCATCGAACTGGTGGAGGGCGATTTCGCCGCCGGCATGCCGGTCGCGGGCTCGATGCCGGACGCGTTGAAGGCGATGATCCGCGAGGCGGGCGTCATCGACCTGCACTGCCGGGTGCGCCTTCAGGGACCGGACGGGCCGCAGCGGCTCGACGCGACCTTTCCGCGCCCGATGTCCCGCCTCGGCTTTACCGTCGACGAGGACTGGGCCGGCGACGGCGACACGCGCCAGGCGATCGCGACCGTCACGGTGCGCGCCGAGGACGAGGACGTGCTCGCCGTCAAGGCGGAAAAGCTCGCCGGATTTTCCGAGGCGATGACGCAGCGGCGGCTCACCTTCCTCGCGCTGTTCACGCGATGGCTGGCGGAGGCGGAAAAGGATGGCCCGGAGCCCGCTCCGGGTGCATGAAGGACGGGACCAGCGGATGCCGCGCGCAACGCGCCGGCCCGCTTCGAGGAAATTCTGACGGGAGGACATATGGCGTCGGGGGTTAACAGGGTTTTCGTCGGCATCGATGCCGGCACGACGGGCTGCATGGTCATCATCTTCGACGAGAAGGGCAATGCGGTCGGCCAGGGCTACCAGGAATACACATGTTCCTCGCCGCAGCCGGGCTGGATCGAGCAGAGCCTCGACGAGGTCTGGGAGGGGATCTGCGCGGCGACGAAGCAGGCGGTCGCCAAGGCGGACCTGCCGAAGGAGGCCTATCATTCGGTCGGCCTCTCCAGCCAGCGCGGCACCTTCGGCATCGTCGACGCGGACCGCGTGCCGCTGATGAATTCGCTCGTCTGGAACTGCGGCCGGGCGCTCAAGAGCGTCGAGGCGATCCACGCCGCCTTCACGCCCGAAGAGCACCAGAAGCACACCGGCATGGCGATCAGCCCGCTCTGGGCCGCCGCCAAGATCATCTGGCTGCGCGAAAACCGGCAGGACCTGTTCGAGAAGACGCGCTGGTTCGTCAACGGCCAGGAATTCTTCCTGTGGCGGATGGGCGCCGAGGACTGGGCGACGGACCCCGCCTCGCTGACGCTGAACGGCATGATGGACATCGCGCAGCTCGACTGGAGCGACCGCATCCTCGACGTCTGCGGCATCGGCCGCGACCGGCTGCCGCCGGTCGGCACGCCCGCCACCATGGCGGGCCGCCTGTCGAAGGCGGCGGCGGAGGCGACCGGCCTGCCGGAGGGCCTGATCCTCTGCCGCGGCGCCGGCGACCAGCAATGCGCTGCGATCGGCGCCGGCGTCATCAAGCAGGGCATGGCCGAATTCACCGTCGGCACGTCCGGCGTCATGGTCGCCCATCTCGACGACGTCTCGAAGATCAAGGGCAACAAGCTCTGGTGGGGCGGGCATGGCGTGCCCGGCGCCTGGGACATCGAGGGCGGCGCCTTCGCGCTCGGCGCGTCGTTGCGCTGGTGGCGCGACAAGCTCGGCCGCAACGAGACCGACGAGAGCAGCCAGCGCGGCACCAGCCCCTATGCGGTGATGGTCGAGCAGGCGGCGCGCTCGAAGCCCGGCGCCAACGGCGCGATGTTCCACTCCTTCATGGCGAGCCAGGTCACGCCCTATTACGACGCGGTCGCCCGCGGCGCCTTCCTCGGGCTTGGCCTCTATCACGAGCGCCACGACCTGATCCGGGCGCTGCTCGAAGGCTGCGCCCATGAGATGAAGATGGTGTTCGACAGCTTCCAGTCGGATGTCGAGGGCGGCATCACCGACTTCCGGCTCACCGGCGGCGGCACCAAGTCGGCCGGCTTCGCCCAGATCATGACCGACGTGATCGGCGTGCCGAGCACGGTGACGAAGGAGCGGGAATGCACGGCGCTCGGCGCCGCCATCCTCGGCGCCTATGGGTCCGGCGCGTTTTCGAGCATCCACGAGGCGGTCGACGCCATGGTGCAGGTCGAAAGCACCTTCGAGCCGAACCCGAAGCTGCAGACCCTCTACGGCGAGCAGCACGACATCTATCGCGGCATCTACGAGGCGATCGCGAAATCCGGCCAGTATGCCGCGCTCAGCGAATTCTCGCAGAAATACCAGTAAGCCATGACGGGACCCGCGCCGGTTCAGGAGGAGCCGGCCGGGTCTTCGCAACAGCAAAGAGAGGAGACAGACTATGCCAATCCCCGGTATGCGCGGCATGGAGCACATCGGCTTCACCGTGCCCGACATCAACGAGGCCTGCGACTTCTTCGTCAACATCCTCGGCGCGGAGGTGCTCTACACGGCGGCGAAGAATTTCGGCGCTTCCGACGACTGGATGAAGGTGCATCTGAACGTCGATCCGCGCTGCGTCATCAAGGAATTCCGCTATGTGCGCCTCGGCAACGGCACCAATCTGGAGGTGTTCGAATATGACGCCCCGGACCAGGTGAAGGTGCCGCTGAAGAACAGCGACATCGGCGGCCACCACCTCGCCTTCTATGTCGACGACATGGACGCGGCGATCGCCTTCCTCAAGGAGAACGGCGTGAAGGTGCTCGGCGAGCCGACCGCCTATACCGAAGGCCCGAATCTCGGACTCACCTGGTGCTATTTCATGGCGCCCTGGGGGCTCCAGCTCGAAGTCGTCTCGGCGCCGAAGGGCACCGTCTTCGACAACGAGGCGAAGGCCGCCGGCCGCACCCGCCTGTTCCACCCGGCGCATGTGGCGGAAACCGCCATCTGAACCGCGCCGCCCCTCCCCGTCCGTCTGGCCTCGGACGGGGAGGGGTTTTCCGCCTCTCGCGGATCGGGAGACATTCCATCCCGAAGCCGGCGAGGTCCGGCATCGGAAGTGACCGTTTCCATGGGCCCGAGCCCGGTTTCGCGTCACGCGCCTTGTTTCGAATCCTGACGCGGCGTGACGATGAGCAGATCCGTGGCTTCCTCGAACGCCACATCGGGGAGCGCGTTGACGTCACTGCGACGATCGTAGGTGCCCGTATCGAGATCCGCGTCTTCGAGGACGGCAACGTCTACGTCTCCTGGTTCATCGGCAAGGAGGACGTCGAGAACGCTGCGTTTCTCGACGCGGTCATAGATGGCGAGATTGCCGACGAGGGACGCTTGAAAGGATCAGCGGCACGCCGGGACTCTGAGCGATTTGCATGCCAAGGCGATATCCCGCAGCCCATTCGATGTCGATGAGGAACCCCAATGACCGACGACCTGCCCGTGCCGACCCATCAGCGCAACATGCGCCTCATCGGCCATTCCGATCAGGGGGGCCGGCCGGACGGGGTCCAGCTGATGGTGCATCGCGGCTATGCCTATGTCGGCCACATTTTTTCCAAGGGCTTCAGCATCGTCGACGTCCGCGATCCGCGCCGTCCGCGACCGGCCGGCTTCGTACCCGCGCCACCGAACACCTGGACGCTGCACCTGCAGACCCATGAGGACCTGCTCCTCGTCATCCACAACAAGGACATGTTCGCGCAGGCCGAGATGGCCGACGAGAAAGCCTATTACAAGGGCACGGTCTCGTCCCATGCGGCGGCGAAGCCCGCAGGGCGCGACTGGTCGGCCGGCATGGCGGTCTACGATATTTCGGTACCGGACCGGCCCCGCCGGATCGGCTTCATGCCGGTCGAAGGCGCCGGCCTTCACCGCATCTGGTACACCGGCGGGCGCTGGGCCTATGCCTCCGCGCTGCTCGACGGCTTCACCGACTATATGCTGATCACCATCGACATGGCCGATCCCGAGAAGCCGCTGCTCGCCGGAACATTCTGGCTGCCCGGCATGAACGCGGCTGCCGGCGAGGTGCCGGACTGGCCGCTGCCGTCGGGGCGCTTCGGCCTGCACCACCCGATCGTCGACGGCGACATCGCCTATTGCAGCTGGCGCGACGCCTGCCTCGCCATCGTCGACGTCTCGGACCGGCACGCCCCGAAACTGATCGCGCGAAAAGTCTGGTCGCCGCCCTTCGGCGGCGGCACGCACAATGCCCTGCCCCTCGTCAACCGCAACCTGCTCGTCGTCGTCGACGAGACGGTGCTCGACCATGGCGAGGACGGGTTCAAGCCGGTCTGGATCTTCGACAACCAGGTGAAGGGCAACCCGATCAGCATTTCCACCTGCCCCGCGCCCAAGGATCGCGACTACCACGCCGTCGGCGGCCATTTCGGCCCGCACAACATCCATGAGAACCGCCCCGGCACCTTCGTCAGCGAGGAGCTGATCTTCGTCACCTACCAGAATGCCGGCGTGCGCGCCTACGACATAAGCGATCCGTTCCGCCCGGAAGAAGTCGGCGCCTGCGTGCCGCCGGCCCCCGCGACGATGATCGATCCCCGCCCGAACCGCGCCCGCGTGCTCCATTCCGCCGACGTCTCCGTCGACCGCAACGGCATCGTCTACGCGACGGATTTCAATGCCGGGCTCAGCATCATGGAATATACGGGATAGGCCGTCCGCCGCTCACCAGGAAAACAGCCGGCCGAAGTCGAACTCGAGTTTTCCGTCGCCTGTCACCGCATCGGTGATCGCGGTCGCCAGCGGAAACGCCGTGGCGGAGCCCTCGATCTGGCCGAGCAGCGAGACGACGACCTTCGCCGTGTCGATGCCTTCCACCGTCTCGCCGGCGAGCTCGGCGGACATCACGTCGGGGATCGTCCGGCCGCGGCCGAGCGCATGGCCGAGCCGGCTGTTGCGGCCGCCGCCGACGGTCACGTGCAGGTCGCCCAAGCCCGCGAGGTCGAAGGCGGTGGCGCGGGTACCGCCGATCCTCTCGCAGAGCGACGCCATTTCCTGCGCCGCCTGGTTGAAGGCGCCCGCCGTCGGGTTCTTCGACTGGCCGTCGGGTCGTGTGCTGTCCGGATAGCGCGTCTGCATGGCGCTGACGCCGATGGCGAAGAAATTCTTCAGCGCGGCGCAGGCCTCGACGCCGGTCGCGTCCTGCGTCACCGCAAGGCGGTAATAGGGCGCGCGCATCAGGCTGGCGGCGGCGCGCGCCGCCTCGATGTCGCGGCAGGAATAGACGCTGAGCGTCGCAAACCGGTTCGACAGTTCCTTGGCGATGCAGGGCCCGCCGATGCCGATGAAGGCCGCCATGTTGGCGATCCGGGCTGGCAGCGTCTCGGCATAGGTGACGATGCGGTCGCCGTCGCGGTCGAGCCCCTTGGTGACGAAGGCGACCGGCTTCTTCACGGTGAGCAGCGCGTTGAGCCGCTCCACCGCCCAGGGGATGCCGGGGCTGGAGACGCCGACGATGATCAGGTCGGCCCGTGCCGCATGGTCGGCCGTCACCTCGTCGTCGGCAAGGATGGTGACGCTGTCGGCAAGCGGCCGGTCGAGCTTCGGGTGGATGCCGCCCTTTTCCTTCAGCCGCGCGATCACCGGGGCGTCGACCGGCGTGCCGGCAAGAAACACCGTGTGACCATTGTCGCTCGCGGGAACCGCGAGCGCCGAGCCCATGACGCCCGCGCCGAGGATGAGGATCGTTGCCATCGGGGATATGTCCTTCGCCAGATTTTTTTACGCGCCGCATGGCGGCGGTTCCCGTCCCGCCCGGCCATGCGCCCGCGTCTTCTACAGGGTTCGCCGCCGCCGGCCAAGACGGGATGCCGGCGGCGCGTTTCGGGGGTACGGGAGGGGGTGACGCCCCCTTCCTTCGCAAGGCCCGTTCCGGGACACGGGGATCGGCAGACATGCTCCCGTTGTTTTCGAAACATCTCCCGCCGGAGCGATCCCGCTCCGGCCGAAGGTGCCGCGCATACCTGTCGCGATCGGGCGGATCCGCGGCTCGAGGCCTTAGGTGTCCCGCCTGCCCTTTCGCAGACCCGTGGCGGACGCCTGCGCGCCCTGCCGCCGGAGCATGTCCTTGCCTTTGCCGCCTCGTCCGACGCCGAAGCGTGATCGCTTCGGCGGGACAATCGCCT
This sequence comes from Ensifer soli, assembly GCF_041928815.1. Taxonomy (NCBI): domain Bacteria; kingdom Pseudomonadati; phylum Pseudomonadota; class Alphaproteobacteria; order Hyphomicrobiales; family Rhizobiaceae; genus Ensifer; species Ensifer soli. Next base: position 12,422 of record NZ_JBHFEI010000011.1, read on the forward strand.
AGCGCATCATCGCCGCGACATTGCCGCCGTCGACGGTGATGACGGCGCCGGTCGAGGTGCGGGCCTTGGCGAGATGGACGAAGGCGGCGGCGACGTCGGCGCCGGTCACCTCGCGCTTCAGCATGTTGCCGCGCATGTAGTCCTCAGGCGTCAGCCCGCGCGCCTTGGAGCGGTCGGCGACCATCTGGTCGGTCATCAGCCCGGTGCGGATGCGGTCGGCATTGACGGCGTTGGAGGTGATGCCCGAGGCGCCGTGCTCCACCGCATATTGCCGCATCAGCGCCATCAGCGCCGCCTTCGACGTGCCGTAGGGGCCGAAATCGGCGCCCGGATTGACCGCCTGCTTCGAGACGTTGAAGACGAGCGCGCCGCCGGTCTTCTGCGTCTCCATCACGCGCACGACGGCGCGGGCGACATAGTGATGGCTCCAGAAGTTGAGGTCGAAGGCTTTCCGGAACGTCGCCTCGTCCACCTTCAGGAGGCTGCCCTGGAAGGCGGCACCGGCATTGGAGATCAGGATGTCGACGCCGCCGAAATGCTGCGCGACCTTCGCCACCGCCGCGTCGACGGCGGCCGGATCGGTGACGTCGCAGACGACGGGCAGGCCGCCGAGCTTCTTCGCCGCCGCCTTCAGCGGCTCTTCGGAGATGTCGAAGAGCGCCAGTTCCGCGCCTTCCGCCTTCAGCGCTTCGGCGACCGCGAGGCCGAGGCCGCTCGCCGCACCGGTGACGATCGCCACCTGCCGGGTCAGCGGCTTTTCCTGCACCTTGGTCAGCTTCACCTGTTCGAGCGACCAGTATTCGATGTCGAAGAGATCCTCCTCCGACAGCGCCTCGAAGGCGTCGATGCCTTCCGCGTTGCTGATCACCTCGATGGTCGCTTCCGCGACGTCGGCGCCGACGATCGCGTTCTTGCGGGCGGCACCGGCGGCAAACAGGCCGACGCCGGCGACGTAGAAGACGCGGGGCTTCGGGTCGAGCATGCGCTTGATGCCGCCGGCGCGGGCATTGTTGCGCTCGAAATAGGCCTTGTAGTCGGCCTCGTAGTCGGCGACGGCCTTGGCGACGATCGCCTTCCATTCATCGAGCTTGCCGGCTTCCGGGGCGGGGAGCGCCACGCCGTAGCGCTTGATGTGGATGACATGCTCGGGCGTCGCATTGCCGCGACGCACGAGGCTGCCGACGGTTTCCGCGTTGCAGAAGTCGAGGATCCGGTCGCTGCTGCGGTGTTCAAGGACGAAGCGCTTCGGCGCGCCCTCGGTGCCCGAATCGATGGCGAGCGCGCCGCGCAGGATCGGCGCGATCTCGGCGGCGGATGCGAGGCCGCCCGGAACGGCGATGCTCTTGAACGGTTTCGGATTGCCCCTGGCGATGCGCTTTTCGGCGCGGTCGATCTTCTCGATCATGTCCTCATAGGACGTGCGCGGATCCTCCGACCAGGTGAAGATGCCGTGCTTCAGCAGGATCATGCCGTCGCCCTTGGGGTTCGCCTTGAAGGCGGCGTCGCAGGCCTTGGCGAGATCGAAGCCGGGCATGACGTAGGGGACGATGATCGCGTCGGGGAAGAGTTCGCGCACGATCGCCTCGCCGTTCGGCTGGTTGGTCAGCGACACGATGGCGTTGGCATGGGTGTGGTCGATATGCTTGAACGGCAGCAGCGCGTGCAGGATCGCCTCGACCGACGGGTTCGGCGCGGACGGATCGATCAGCAGCCGGCGCTGCAGCATGACCATGTCATCATCCGACAGCGTCTCGAAATTGACCATGGCCTTCAGCGGTTCGAGGCGCACGGCGGGAAGCCCCTGCGGCTCGATCGTGCCCATGTCCCAGCCGCTGCCCTTGACGCAGAGCACCTCGACTTCGGAACCGTCCATCTCGGTGAACACGGTCTTCACCGAGGTGTTGCCGCCGCCATGCAGCACCAGTTCGGGGTCGACGCCGAGGATGCGGGTCGTGTAGGTGCGGATGGCGAGGTCGCGGTTGATGCCCTTGGCGACATAGGCGTCGACGACGGTGTTGAACTCGGAGTCCGACCAGCGCGATTTCATGAACATTCCTTTCCTGGGCACCCGGCATCTGCGGCCCGGCACAGCGTGTCAAATGGTTGGATCAGGCCCGCACGCTCAGATGCGGACTTCGGTTGTCGCGTCGAAGACGTGGACCTTGGAGGTGGGCACCGTGAAGCGCACCTCGGCGCCTTCCGGGAAGCGCGCCGCCTTGTCGACGACGGCGACGAAACGGCCGTCCGGCCCGTCGCAGAAGAGCTGCGCGTCGTGGCCGAGCCGTTCGAGCAGCACGGATTTCGCCGCAAGCGGGCCGCCGGCCTCGACGACGACGTCGGTCGGACGCAGGCCGACGATGACCTTCTGCCCCGGCTTGGCCGTCGTCGCGGCCTCGATCGGCACCCGGCCGGTCGCCGTGTCGACGGCAGGCGCGCCATCGGCCGAGACCACCGTCCCGGGGAGGAAATTGATCGCCGAGGAGCCGATGAAGTCGGCGACATACTTGCTCGCCGGCCGGTCGTAGACGTCGTCGGGCGTGCCGATCTGCTCGATCTTGCCGGCGCGCATGACGACGATCTTGTCCGCCATGGTCATCGCCTCGATCTGGTCGTGGGTGACGTAGATCGTCGTCGTCTTCAGCCGGTTGTGCAATTGCCGGATCTCGGTGCGCATATGGGCGCGCAGCTTGGCGTCGAGGTTCGACAGCGGCTCGTCGAAGAGGAAGACCTCCGCCTCGCGCACCATGGCGCGGCCCATGGCGACGCGCTGGCGCTGGCCGCCGGAAAGCTCCTTCGGGTAGCGGCCGAGATAGTCGGTGAGGTTCAGCGTCGCCGCCGCCCATTCGACCTTCTTCCTGATCTCGGCCGGCGGCACCTTGGCCACTTCCAGCGAGAAGGCGATGTTGTCGTAGACCTTCATCGTCGGGTAGAGCGCGTAGTTCTGGAACACCATCGCGATCGAGCGGTCGCGCGGATGCACGTCGTTGACGCGCTTGCCGCCGATCTTGAGGTCGCCCTCGCTGACGGTCTCCAGGCCCGCGGTCATGCGCAGGAGCGTGGTCTTGCCGCAGCCCGACGGCCCGAGCAGGACGACGAATTCATGGTCCTCGATCCTGAACGAGATGTCGCGCATGATCGTGACGGCGCCGAAGGATTTGCCGATGCGCTGATAGTCCACGGTCGCCATAGGCTTTGCTCCATGTCTTGGGGAGAGCCGGCCTTCGACGGGCGAAGGCCGCTGCAACGGTTAGTATTTCTGCCGTGTCGGCGTGATGACGATTTCCTGGACGATCGCCCGCTGCGGCTTGTCATAGGCATCGATGATCAGCTCGGCGACGATGTCGGCCGAAATCCCGCCGCCGATCGCCGCCTTGTTCGCCCGGTAGTTGGCGAGCGTCGTCTCATCCTTCACCCCGTCGAGCACCTCGGTGTCGATGATGCCGGGCGAGACGACGATGACGCGCACGTCGTGCGGCGCCAGATATTCGCGCAGGCTCTCCGACACCGCGTGGACGAAGAATTTCGTGCCGCAATAGACCGTGTGGTCGGGATAGACCTTGCGGCCGGCGATCGAGCTCATCATGACGAGCGTGCCGTGCTTGCGCGCGATCATGCCGTTCATCACCGCGTGGACGCTGTTCATCACGCCCTTGGTGTTGATGTCGATCATCTCGTCCCAGTCCTCCGGCGGCTGGGCGGCGATGTCGCCGAGGCGGGCGACGCCGGCATTGGCGAACATCATGTCGACGGGACCGTAGGCGTCCTCCGCCTCCCTGACGGCGGCGGCGAGCGCATCGCGGTCGCGCACGTCGACCTTCTTCAGCACCGCGTCCGGAAGGCCGAGCGCCTCCAGCCGGTCGAGCCGGCGCGCCATCAGCAGCAGCGGATGGCCGGCGGCCGAGAAGGCGCGGGCGACGGCCTCGCCGATGCCGGAACTGGCGCCGGTGATCGCCACCAGCGGTTTTCTGTCTGCCATCTTGTCTCCTCCCTTTGTCCCTCATTCCGGCAAGGGGCGCCGGACGGCGCCCCTTGCCTTGGTTGCAGATCAGCCCTTCAGCACGGCCTCGACCTGCGAGGCGATGTCGTCCATCGCTTCCTTCGACGAGCCGTAGCTGCCGGCGAAATACTTGCCGAGGCCGACGGGGATCGTGTCGGAGGAGAGCTGCGCCCATTCCGGCAGGTCCGGCTCCGAGCCCATGAACTTGTCGATCGTCTCGCGCACGACCGGCAGGTGGCGGGTCGTGCCGGCGCCGACGCGGGCATTGGCCTTGACGCGCGGATCGTCATAGACCGAGGTGCGCGTCGGGCCGGTGCCGCCGCCAAGCACGGTGATGAGGGCCTGCGTGTCGGCGCAGGTCGCCCACTGCATGAAGATCCAGGCAGCGTCGGGGCTCTTCGAATATTTCGACACGGCGAGCGAGGAGCCGCCCTGGTGGCCGACGCCGGGGATTTCGCCGAAGCCGCATTCCGAGGGCTTGCGCAGCGCGATCGGCTGCGGCGGGATGACCGCCTCGCAAAGCCCGGAGACCTTGGTCTGGCTGGCATCGTCGAAATAGGGGAAGAACTCGCCCCAGGAGAGCATCGAGGCGGCGACCCCTTGCGCGACCGCCTGGCCCTGGCCGTCCCAGGTCCACTGGTCGACGCCCGGGGGCATGATCGCCTTCAGCTTGGTGTAGTAGTCGAGCGCGGCGATGCCCTGCTCGTCATTGCCGACGAACTTCTTGTCGGCATTGAAGATCGAGCCGCCATGGCCCCACAGCATCGAGGTCCATTCGCATTCGAGCGCATAGTGGCCGGACTTCATCTGGCCGGCATAGCCGAAGGTGTTCGGACCCATCTCCTTGGTGATGGCGGCGGAGTTGGTGTAGAGCTCGTCGAAGGTGGTGGGCGCCTTGAGGCCGAGCTTCTCGTAGATGTCCTTGCGGTAGATCATGATGAAGATCGGGATGTCGTAGGGAACGCCGACCCAGCGGTCCTCGTACTTGGCGATGCCGTCGACGAGCGCGGGCAGGAAGTCGTCGATGTTGTAGTTCGGCATGGCGAGGTCGGGCTTCTCCGAGATCTGCTCGCGCGGATCGAAGACGTCCTGGCTGAAGGACGCGGCCCAGCTCTGGTCGATGTAGTAGAGGTCGTAGGTGCCGAGCGAGGAGGCGACGTCGAGGGTGAGCTTCTGCAGCACCTGCTCGAGCGGCAGAACCTCGATCTCGACCTTGATGCCGGTCGCTTCCTCGAAATACTTCTTCAGCTGCGAGTTGATCGCGTTCGACGGCGGGGTCGATTCCGTCGCGAGCTTCAGCGTCGTGCCGGCGAACGGCTTGGCGACGTCCTTGAGCCAGGCCATGACCTCCGGCGAGGGCTGCATCGCGTCCTGGGCGACGGCCCGGTTCAGCATGAAGGGCCGGTTGCCGAAGCCCATGCCGAGCGCGGTGGCGCCGAGGCCGAGCTTGGCCGCCGTGCGCAGGAAATCGCGGCGGTCCATGCCGCCCCGGACGAAGCGGTCCGTCACCGAGGCGAGATAGGATTTTCTGTCACGTTCGTTCATGTCTTCTCCTCCTACATATCCGGAACCGGGCTTGGCGCCGGGATATCTCCTTGAACTTCACGGACGGGCCGGCATGACGGCCCGCCAGGCTACTGCTTCAGCGATCCCATGGTCAGGCCGCGCACGAGATGGCGCTGGACGAGCAGGATGACGATGAAGGCGGGCACGATCGCGGCGGCCCCCAGCGCCGCCATGTTGCCCCAGGCGGTGCCGATCGAGGTGACGAAGGTCGACGAGACGACCGGCACGGTCTTGAGGCTCGTCTGCGTCAGCGTCAGCACGAACAGGAACTCCGTCCACGAGAAGATGAAGCAGAGCACGGCGCTCGCCGCGATCCCGCCCTTCGCCATCGGCAGCACGATGCGGCGGAAGATCGTCCAGCGCGAGGCGCCGTCGAGCAGCGCGCTCTCGTCGATCTCGGCCGGGATGTCGTCAAAGAAGCTTTTGAGCAGCAGCACGGCGAGCGGCAGGTTCATCAGCCCGTGGATCAGGATGACGCCGAGATAGGTGTCGAGCAGGCTGAACTGCTTGAAGATGAAGAACATCGGGATCGCGACGGCGACCGGCGGCATCATGCGGGTCGACAGCACCCAGTTGACGAATTCGTGCCGTCCGCGAAACTGCATGCGCGACAGGCAGTAGGCGGCGAGCGTCGCGACGGTGATGGCGAGCACCGTCGACATCGAGGCGACGACGATCGAATCCCAGAGCCGCGGCCCCATGTAGAAATTGCCGCCGCCGGGCGTCACCGTCTCCTGCTGGCCGAAGGAGAAGCCGAGCGAGATGCCGAAGACCTGCTCGAAATTCTTCACCGTCGGCGGGAAGTCGAAGAAGATCGGCGGCCAGTTGAAGATGTCCTTGGCGTCGCGGAAGGCGACCGAGGTCCAGAAATAGATCGGGAAGAAGAAGATCGCGACGACGACCCATCCGGCGATGGTGCGCAGCGTGCGGGCGGATCTGCTCTGTTGCATGTTACCACCTTACCTTGGCGACGCGGATGAAGAGGTTGGCCATGACCATGATGATGACGAGGCTCGTCAGGCTCAGCGTCGCGCCGTATCCCCATTTCAGGAACGAGAAGGTCTGCTGCCAGGCATAGAGGCTGACCGTATAGGTCGCCGTTCCGGGTCCGCCCGAGGTCATGACGAAGACGTAGTCGAAGACGCGGAAGAGGTCGATGCCGCGCAGGAGCACCGCGACCGCGATCACCTTCGACATCATCGGCAGCGTCAGCCGGCGGAACATCTGGAAGGCGGAGGCGCCGTCGATGCTGGCGGCCTCGTAGGGCTCGACCGGCAGCGCGCGCAGCCCCGCCATGAAGATCAGCACCATAAAGGGCGTCCACTGCCAGATCTCGGCGACGAGTACGCCGATCAGCGCCAGCGACGAGGTGGCGAGGATCGGCGTTCCCTTGGAGAGGATGCCGAGCTGGTCGAGGATATAGGGCAGCACGCCGAATTGCGGGTCCTGCATCAGCAGGAACATCATGCCGGCGATCGCCGGCGGGATGACCAGCGTCATCGACAGGATGGCGCGCAGCGCCCCGAAGCCGGGCAGTTCCGCGTCGAGCAGCAGCGCGATCGCCATTCCGAGCGCGATCTCGATCGTCAGCGCGATGGCGAAATAGGCGAAGGTGACGCCGAGCGCGCTCCAGAAGCGCGTGTCGTTCCAGAGCTGCACCCAGTTGGCGAAGCCGACGAATTTCAGCCCGCGGCTCTTCGGCACGAATTCGTGGAAACTCAGCCAGATGTTGTAGATCAGCGGATAGATGGTGAAGACCACGAGCAGCGCGATCAGCGGCAAGAGCCACGGCCACGGCGAATCCGAGATCGCGATGCGTTTCACCTGTGCGACGGACATGGTCTCGCTCCTCCCGAAAACGGCGGCACGCGCGCGTCATCTCGCGCCGGTCGCACCCCGTCCTCCTCTCTTCCCTCGAAGGCGCCGGGCCGGCAGGCCCCGCCTCCATTCCTCAGCGCCCCGCCCTCTCCTTGGGCAGGACGTCGTGTCTCAGCCGGCCGCGCGGGTCGCCCCGTCCGCCGCGCGCCGTTCCGCCATGTAGCGGTCGAGCGCCTCGATTTCGGCCTGCGTCATCCTGAGGCCGGATTTCGTCCGGCGCCAGACGACGTCGGCGGCGGTGCGGGCATATTCGCGCGCCATCAGATGCGCCACTTCCGCGCCGGTGACGAAGCCGCCGAAATCGCGCCCCAGATCGGCGCGGTTGCGCGCCTTGCCGAGGATGGCGCGCGCGTCCAGCCCGTAATGGCGCACCAGCCGGCGCGCCTCGCGCTCGGAAAGATAGGGGTGCTCGCGGCGGATCGCCTCGGCGAGCGCGCCCGCCGTGCCGACCGGGAAGCCCCCGCCCGGAAGCGGCCGCTTCGCCGTCCAGCCCTTGTCCCGGCCCCAGGCGGGGAAGACGGTCGCAAGCTTCTCCATGGCGTCCTCGGCGAGGCAGCGATAGGTGGTGATCTTGCCGCCGAAGACCGAGAGAATCGGCGCGGAACCGGCGCTGCTGTCCAGTTGCAGCACGTAGTCGCGCGTCGTCTCCTGTGCGTTCGCCGCGCCGTTGTCGTAGAGCGCGCGCACGCCGGAATAGCTCCAGACGACGTCGTCCGGCGTCAGCCGCGTCTTGAAATAGGAGGAGGCGGCCTTCGTCAGGTAGTCGATCTCCTCCGGCGAGGCCTTCACCGCCTCGGGCGCGGCCGTGTAGTCGCGGTCCGTCGTGCCGATGAGGGTGAAATCCTCCTCGTAGGGAATGGCGAAGAAGATGCGCCCGTCCGGGTTCTGGAAGATATAGCAGCGGTCGTGGTCGTAGAGCTTCTTCACGACGATGTGGCTGCCCTGCACGAGGCGGGCGCGATCGGCGGAATTAAGCCCGGCGACGCCGGAAATCACGTTGCCGACCCAGGGGCCGGCGGCATTGACCAGCGCCTTCGCCCGCACCTCGCTGCGCGCGCCGGTCTCGACATCCTCGAGCGTCACGCGCCAGAGATCGCCCTCGCGCCGCGCGGAGACGCAGCGGGTGCGCACGCGCACATCGGCGCCGTGGTCGGCGGCGTCGCGGACATTGAGCACGACGAGGCGGTTGTCCTGCACCCAGCAGTCGGAATATTCGAAGCCGATCGACGAGACATCGCGAAGCGGCGCCCCGACCGGGTCGCGCTTTAGCAGCAGCGTCTTCGTCGCGGGCAGGCGCTTGCGGCCGCCGAGATGGTCGTAGAGGAAGAGGCCGAGGCGCAAGAGCCAGGCCGGTCGCAGCCCCTTGCGGTGCGGCAGCACGAAGCGCAGCGGCCAGATGATGTGCGGCGCGATCGCCCAGAGCCGTTCGCGTTCCTCCAGCGCATGGCGCACCAGCTTGAACTCATAATGTTCGAGATAGCGAAGACCGCCATGGATCAGCTTGGTCGAGGCCGAGGAGGTGCCGGAGCCGAGGTCGTTCTGCTCGGCGATGAGCACCTTCAGCCCGCGGCCGGTCGCGTCACGGGCAATCCCCGCGCCGTTGATGCCGCCGCCGATGATGGCGATATCGTAGACCGCGCCGCTCATGCCGACCGGGCCTCCAGGATGCGGTTCGCCACCTCGACGAAGCCGTGGCCGCCCTTTTTGGACGCGACATAGGCGGGTTCCGCATCGATGCGGCCGACGAAATCGAGGACGTTGGCCACGCCGCAGGCATTCGGGAAGAAGCCGAACATCGGCGCGTCGTTCGGGCTGTCGCCGACGAAGACGATCCGGTCCTTCTCCGCGTCGAGGTCGACGCCGAGGATGTCCGATGCAAAGCGCCGGCTCATCGTCAGCTTGTCATAGGCACCGTACCAGCCATTGACATGGATGGACGAGACTTTCGCGACCGCGCCCTCCTCCTCGAAAATATGCTTGATCCGGTCGACCTCGCTGTCCGGCAGCGGGGCCACGTCCTCGCAGAAATCGATGGCGAGGTCGGCCTCGCGGTAGAGCTGGTCGGCGGAGATCGCCGCGCCCGGCACTTCGGCGAGGATGCGCGCCCGCACGGCTTTCAGCCTCTCCCGGTCGGCGGCGCGCGTGGCGTCGTCGATGGCGAAGGACCGGCGCATGCGCCGCGCTTCCTCGTCATAGGAGAAATAGAAGGCGCCGTTCTCGCCGACGACGCCGGCGACCGGCCACATGCGGGCGATCATGTCGCACCAGCCGGCGGGACGGCCGGTGATCGGCGCCACTGCGATGCCGGCGGCGCTCAGGCGTTCCAGCGCGTCATAGGCCACGGCCGGCAGCCGGCCCTCGTTGGTCAGCGTGTCGTCGATATCGGCGAAGAGGACGCGGACGGCGCCCGCGACGTCGATCGGCATCTCGGCAACGGGGCGCATGGCTTATTTCTCCCCGGCGGCGAAGTCTTCCAGGATGCCGGCGTCCGCCGCGATGTCGAGGAAGGCGTAGCGGTTGCGCATCTCGCGGCTGTGGATCAGCGCCTCACGATAGATCTCCACCGGCAGGCCGAGATCGGCCGCCGTCATCGGACCGCCGGTGTCGGCGAGCAGCTGCTCCATCTCGGCGACCGGCAGGGCGAAGGCGTTGAGCTCGGCGCGCAGCGTCGGCCACAGCTCGGCGAATTTTTCGTTCATCTCGGCAGCGCCGCGCTCGTCGAAGACCTTCGGCTGGATTTCGCTCCAGCACTGCGCCGCGATGTCAGCGCCCATGCGCTTCGCCATGTCGGCCGGGTCGATCTTCGTCGGCTTGATGACGGGCGGCGTGTCGCTGTCGAGGAAGAGGCGCTGCAGCCGGGCCATCGACAGGGTCGCGACGCCGACCTGCTGGCCGTGCAAGGTGCCCGGATGCCTGTCGCCGGCGAAGCAGTCGATGTAGTGCGACACCTGATGCTCGCCCATCGAGCCGTGGTTCGACATGCCGGTGAACGACACGCCGAGGCCGCAGAGCGTCAGCACGCGGTGCAGGTAGCCGTTGGCGGCGATGTCGCCCTCGGAAATACCCTTGGCGCGGGCGTTCAGTTCGCGCTCGTCGGCGTCCTGGATGATGTAGGGCACGGTCGAATAGAGGCTGCCGATCAGCCGGTGCGACATCCACCAGTCGACCTGGGCGACCGAACGCACCAGGCAGTCGGCAAAGCCCGCGGCCGAGAGATAGGTCGGCGCGCGCGCCGTCACGCCGAGATCGATGAAGAAGCCGGACGGCGCATGGGACGGCAGCGACACTTTCAGGCCGTTTTCCAGCGTGATCGAGGCGGTGGTCGAGGTGTAGCCGTTCATCGAGGCGGCCGTGCCGAACACGGCGTAGCGCCGGTTGGTGCGGCCGGTGACGAACTTGCAGAGGTCGTTGATCGTGCCGGAACCGACGGCGACGACGGCCTCGGCGTCCTTGAGCTTTTCCGTCAGATCGGCGACGGCGGCCATGTCGGCATGGGGATGGTCGAGGATGACGGTGTCGACGGGACCGAGCGTCGCGAGCGCCTTCTCGACGCGCGCGCCCATCGCGTCCCACGTGCCCTGGTCGGCGACGACGGTGTAGCGCTCGCCGAGTTTCAGCCCGGCGATCAGCTCGGCCTCGCGGCCTTCGAGGCTCTCCTCGATGACGATGGTCTCGTAGGGAACGGTGGCGCGCTTGCCCGTTTCCGGGTTGGTCCAGTTACCGGCGACGATGTCGTCGATCAGCGCAGTCCAGCCGCCCTCGGGCGCAGTGCCGGCCATCTCAGTCCTCCCTCAATCCTTGTGCGGCCGCGTCCTGTCGATCCTCGGGCGGCCCCGCTTTTGTGCGGTTGCGAACAATTGACAACACTTCCTGTCATTTGTCAAGACACATGACAGCAAAGATTGACAAATGCCATCGCCCTCTGCCAGATAGGCGGCAAGAGGACGAAAAAGCATGGCGCGGGAGAAGGCATCGGGGCGGAACGGCGAGGAGACGGGGGCATCCGTGCCCACGGAGTTCGACGACGCCGTCATCTGGGCCGCCTGGCTCTATTACGCCGACCAGATGACCCAGAGCGAGATCGCCAAGCGGCTGAACGTCTCGCGCGCCACCATCGTCAACTATCTCCAGGAAGCCCGCGAGCGCGGCATCGTCTCGGTCGTGATCAACCCCAAGGCCGGCGGGCGCACCAGCGTCGCCCGGGCGCTGATGGAGAAGTTCGCGCTTGCCGGCGTCTTCGTCATCCCGAACGGCGCCGACGAGACCCTGTCCGAGCGCCTGGGCGATGCCGGCGCCCGGGTGCTTGCCGACCAGATCGAGGATGGCGACGTCATCGGCGTCGCCTGGGGCCGCACCGTGCTCGCCGCCGCCGACCAGATCGCCCTCCCCCGTCCCGTCGCCAATCTCACCGTCGTGCAGGTCTCGGGCAGTTCCACCGGCGAGCCGGAATTCTCGCCCGAGCTCTGCACCTCGCTGCTGTCGAACCGGATCCATGCGCGCTGCGTCAACCTGCTCGCCCCCGCCGTTCTGTCGACGCGGGAGCTGAAGGCGGCGCTGCTTGCCGAGCCGGTGCTGCGGAAGCAGATGGCGCTGGTGCATTCGACGAACCGCATCCTCTTCGGCGTCGGCGATCTCGGCCACCGCAGCACCGTGCGCGTCTCCGGTATCGCCAGCCAGGCCGAGATCGACGACTACGTCGCGCGCGGCGCCGTCGCCGTCATCATCGGCCGCTTCATCGATGCGAGGGGCGGGGCGGTCGGCGGCGACCATGACGACCGCATGGTCGGCATCACGCTCGACGAGCTGCGCCAGGTGCCGAGCCGCATCTGCGTCGCCGGCGGCCCGCTGAAGATCGGCGCGATCGTCGCGACGCTCCAGGCCGGCTACGCCACCCATTTCGTCACCGACATCGCCACGGGAGAGGCGCTGCTCGACCTTTAGGATTTTTCGAGGGCGCGCGATCGGATGCGCGTCCGCCGGCAGGGATGCGAGGGCCGGGAGACCGGCCGAGGAGGAAAGACGGCATGACTGAGCGCTACGTCATCGGCATGGATTCATCGACGCAATCGGTCAAGGCGGTGGCCTGGACGGCCGACGGCACCCCGCGCGCCGAGGGCCGCGCGCCGCATGTGATCGCCACGCCCCATCCGCTGCATGCCGAGCAGAATGCCGAGGACTGGTGGACCGCCGCCTGCGCGGCACTCTCCGCGCTGCTGACGCAGATCGACCCGGCCGCCGTCGACGGCATCGCCATTTCCAACCAGCGCGAGACGATGGTGCTGCTCGACGGGGACGGGACGCCGCTGGCGCCTGCCACCCTCTGGCTCGACCGCCGCGCCCAGGACGTCGTTCCGCTGCTCGCGGAAGAGCTCGGCCGCGCGCGGCTGCACGCGATCTCCGGCAAGCCCGTCGACGTCATCCCCTGCGTCTACCGGCTGAAATATTACCGCGAGCACCAGCCGGAACTGCTCGACCGCGCGGCGCAGATCCTCAGCGTCCATGATTTCCTCACGCTGAAGCTGACCGGCACGGCGCAGGCGTCTTGGACCAGCGGCGATCCCTTCGGCATCCTCGACATCGAGGCGAAGGTCTGGTCGCGCGAAATCCTCGACCATCTCGGCATTCCCCTGTCGAAGCTGCCGCCGCTCAACCGTCCCGGCACCCGCATCGGCAAGATCTCGGCGGACGCGGCGGCGCTCACCGGGCTTCTGGCGGGCACCCCCGTCTTTGCCGGCGGCGGCGACGGCAACTGCGCCGGCCTCGGCGTCAACGCCATCCGCCCCGGCACCGTCTACCTCAATCTCGGCACCGCCGTCGTCGGCGGCTGCTGGTCGGCGACGCCGGAACTCAGCCGGTATTGGCGCACGCTGGTCTCGCCGAGCGGCGAAGGCTATCTGCTCGAAAGCTGCCAGCGTGGCGGCGCCTATTTCGTCAACTGGCTGATCGACACCTTTGCCGGCGGCCGCGCCGACCCGAAGATCTTCGAGCGGCTGGAGGCGGAGGCGACGGGGCTTGGCGTCGGCGCCGGCGGCGTCACCGCGCTCTCCTACCTCATGGGCAACATGGACCCGCACTGGGACGAGCATGCCCGCGCCGGCTTCGTCGGGCTGGGGCCCGAGACCGGCATGGGCCACATGTACCGCGCCGGGCTGGAAGCGATCACGCTGGAATTCGTCCGGTCTCTTGCCGAGATGCGCCGCATGGGCGTGGCGGCCGAGCGCATCTTCGTCATCGGCGGCGGCGCCGGCAGCCCGCTCTGGCGGCAGATGGTGGCGGATGCGAGCGGCCTTCCCGTCATCCGCAGCCTGTCGAACGAGGCCTCCGCGCTCGGTGCCGGCATGTCGGCCGCCGTCGGCGCCGGCTGGTATCCGGGTTTCCGCGACGCCGCCGACGCCATGTCGCGGCTTGCCGAGGAAGTCCTGCCCGACCCCGCGACGGCGGAGGCCTGGGCGGCCCTTTCGCGCCGGCAGGGCAATCTCTACTATGCCGTCAGGGATCTCGACGAGGAGAGGCCGGCCGGGGAAGACTGAACCGGCCGAAGCGGAGCCGGCGGCATTCACAAACGGGAAAACCCATGCCGCATCATGCTTCGCTCGGCGTTTCCGACATCGCGCGCGCCGCCGCATTCCACGACGCGGCTCCGGGAGCCCCCGGATAGGCCGGGTCCGGGAGGATCTCCGGCCCGGCGCGGCGGACCAGGCGATCGGCGACGGCCCGCCGGGCGGCGGCGACAAGCTTGCCATCGCGCTGAGGACCGACCGCGCCCGCCCGGGCCAGGCTTTCACCTCGCCTTTGCCGCTCCGGATCGCGCGGCCGTCGCCCGCGTCCATCGGGCCGCGCTCGACCACGGCGGCCGGGACGATGGCGGACCCAACTGTTACGCCGCTTTCGTAAACGACCCGGAGGGACAGGCTGTCGAGGCGGTCTTCAACGCGGCACCCTGAAACGTGTCGCGATCTGTCGGATCGCTCGTACGCTTTAGATCTTTGTTTTTACGCGTGTCTTTTCGCAAAACCGCTGCACATCTTTGCGAGACACGCTTCAGAGCCCGTCTCGCGACAGCGTGCAGCGGTTTGACGAATAGGCATGCGTAAAAGCGGAGACATGACGCGCAGGAGCGATCCGGCAGATCGCGGCACGCTTTAGATCGAGAGAGGTCCGGTCCGGCTCTTCGACCTCCGCCCGAGGCGCCTGCGGCAACCGCTCAGGACGCGCTCGACAGCTTCATCATGACGATGCCGGCGACGATCAGCGCGCCGGCGGCGAGCCGCATCGGCGTCGCCGCCTCTCCGAGCACGAGAATGCCGACGACGAAGGCGCCGACGGCGCCGATGCCGGTCCAGACCGTATAGGCCGTTCCGAGCGGCAGCGTGCGCATGGCGAGCGACAGCAGGCCGAAGCTCGCGATCATCAGCACGAGGGTGAGAAGGGTGGGCACGGGAAGGGTGAAGCCGTCCGAGCGCTTCATCGCATAGGCCCAGGCGATTTCGAGCAGTCCGGCGATGAAGAGGGCGATCCAGGCCATGGCGGGCCTCCTTGACAAGGGGCCGGGCCGTCCCGGGTCTTTCGGCCCCGGTGTCCGGGGGCGCGGGTCGTCCCGCGCAGGGAAAGACATGGCCTTTCCGGCGGCGAAGGTCAAGAGGCCGGCGGTCTGACGCGGGCGGGGAGGTCGAGCGCGAAGCGGCGGCCCGTGGCGGAGACGGTCGCGCCGAGCGTGCCGCCATGCAGCTCGGCGATGCGGCCGACGATCTTCAGGCCGATGCCGAGCCCGTCGCCCGTGGGCGCCGGCGCGACGGCCCCGCCCTCGGACGCGATGTCCTCGACGGCGATCCCGCCGGCGCCGACCTCGACGATGATGCGCGTGCCGGGCCGCGTATGGCGCACGGCGTTCTCGACGAGGTTGCGCGCCGCGTCCTTCAGCAGCGCCGGGATCGCCAGCAGCGGCGCCTGCGCCGCCGTCGCGGAGAATTCAAGCGTGTGGTCGTGGTCGTAGACGAAGGGCGCGAGATCCTCGACGACGTCGCGACCGAGCGCCACCAGGTCGACCGGGACGAACATGGCGTGGTCGAAGCCGTCGAGCCGCGCCAGCGCCGTCATGTCGCCGACGAAGCGCACCAGCGCGTCGAGGTCGGCCTCGGCCTTGCGGGCGCGCGGATGGTCGATGCGGCCGAGCTCAAGCTTCAGCGCGGCGAGCGGCGTGCGGATCTCGTGGGCGATGCCGGAGGTGAGCAGGCGCTGCGAGGCCATCAGCGCGCCGACGCGCACGAAGGCGCGGTTGACCGCCTCCGTCAGATGGGCGATCTCGCGCGGCATGCCGGCCGTCGGCAGCTCGGAGCGCGAATCCATCGGGTCGAGCCGGTCGGCGGCCTCCGCCGCCGCCTCGACCGGCCGCACCGCCCGGCGCACCGAGAGCAGCGTCGCGCCGAGGACGAGGACGAGCAGGATGCCCATCGGCACGATCATGTGGTCGAGCACCTCGTTCCACAGCACGCCCGAGACGAGGTCGTCCGGGTCGCCGATCACCGCGACGTCGACGGTGACGCGCCGACCGCCCGCCTCCAGCGCCCGCCCGCCGACCAGCGTCAGCGGCAGGCCGGGGCTGAGGCTGCGCAGCCAGAAATCCGGCGGATTGACCGCCGCCGGCAGGAAATGCGCCTCGCAGGCCGTATCGCAGGACTGGAACAGCGTCTTGCCCGCGTCGTCGCGCACGCGCGCGACATAGCCGGTCGCGGGCGCTGCGCCGTAGCGGGCGTCGAGGGAGGCCGGCAGCGCATAGGCCGTGCCCGGCGGGCCGACGCCCTCCGCCAGCCGTTCCGTCTCCTCTTCGACATAGAGCCGGGCGAGCTCGCCCGCATTGCCGTAATAGTCGGAAAAGACGACGGCGAGCTGCACCAGCATGGCGAGCAGCGCGAAGAAGGCGATGCGCCGCGTCAGGATCGCCATCAACCCCGGCCGGGGCACGCTCATCGGCGCGCCTCGCGCAGCATGTAGCCGACGCCGCGCACGGTCTCGATCGCGGCCCGCGGCGCCCCCGTCTCCAGCTTGCGGCGCAGCCGCGAAACGGCGAGCTCGACGGCATTGCTGCTGCGCTCGTCGCCGAATTCGGAAAAGGCATGTTCCAGCTTGCGCTTGGCCACCACCGTGCCGCCGTGGCGCATCAGGAGTTCGAGCAGGGATTTTTCCGACGGCGCCAGCGCGATCTCCGCGCCGTCCGAGGTGAGCCGGCGCGTGGCGACGTCGAGGCTGAGGCCGGCATAGTCGAGCACGGGCATCACCGCGACCGGCGCGCGGCGCATCAGCGCGCGGATGCGGGCGATCAGCTCGCCATTGTTGAAGGGTTTCGCCAGATAGTCGTCGGCGCCGGCATCGAGCCCGGCGATGCGCTCGTCGACCGCGCCGCGCGCGGTCAGCACCAGCACCGGGATCGACCGCTTCTCGCGCCGGAGCGCCTTCAGCACGGTGAGGCCGTCCTCGTCCGGCAGGCCGAGATCGAGCAGCAGGAGATCGTAGTCGATCTCCTGAAGGGCGGCGCGCGCCTCCCCCGCGGTGCCGAAGGCATCGATGCGGTAGCCGGCGTCGCGCACCGCCTCGAGCAGCAGCTCCCTCAGCCGCACGCTGTCCTCGACGAGAAGGATCCTCATAGCCGTTTGCGACCCGTGACCATGGACCAGACCAGGTTTTCCCGATGCCGGACGCTTTCAATGAGCGCCGCCGCCGCATGGACGAGGGCGAGCACCATGATGCCGTTGGCGAGAAGGCCGTGCAACTCCTCCAGCCATTTCTCCCCCCAGAAGGCGTCGAGCCCTGTCATCCAGCCGGTGAGCGCGGTGGCGGCAAGCAGCGCCATCAGGGTCAGCATCATGACGGCGGCAAGCGGCGTGTGGCCGAGGCTGCGCGGCTCGGTGCCGGAGAGAATGGCCCGGACCTGGCCCGCCACGCGGGCGGGCGTCGGCAGGAAATCGGAGAAGCGGGCGTGGCGCGTGCCGACGAAGCCCCAGACGATCCTGACGGCGAGCGCGCCGGCGACGACATAGCCGGTGAAGCGGTGAAGGGACCGCCCCTCCTCGAGGATGAAGAGGTTGAGGAGGCAGCCCGTCACCACGGTCCAGTGGAACAGCCGGACGACCGGGTCCCAGACCCGGACGGAGCCGGGGCCGGTGACCGGAGCGGCGTCCTCGCCTGCGCGGAGCGCCGCCATGGCTCAGTCGCCTTCCTGGACGATGTCGCCGGAGACGGGGTTGAAATAGACCTCGGCGCGCTCGCCCTTCTTGTCCTTGCCGTAGATCTCGTAGCAGCTTCCGGTGACCTCGAAGGTCTTCACCTTGTAGCCGAGCGCGTCGATCTTCGCCTTCATGGCGCTTTCCGACATCCACTTCGACTTCGGCTCCTTGGTGCAGTCGGGGCTGGCATGGGCAAGCCCGGGCAGCGCGATGGTCATGGCGAGGACGGCGATCAGTTTCGGATGCATGGCTTTACTTCCTTTGCGCGGATGCCCTTTGTTCGGGCGACGGGCAAGGAATAGGGGCCGCAAGCTGTCGGTTTGCTGTCCGCCGCGCGCGATCGCCTCAGAGCCGCATCCGGTTGACCGTCAACCGGATGCGGCGTTCCGCGCTCTAGCCGGGAGCAGTTGCAGGGATGCGAGGAAATGACCGCGACGGCCCTCGCAAGGTTCAGACAATGGCTCTCGGATGCCCGGGCGCGCCGGTACAGCCCGCCGTTGCGGCGGCCTCACAGCAGGAAGGATCCATTGTCCAGCACGACGTTTCCAACGAGAAAGATGGAAAAGTCGCTCTTGCCGTCGCCGTCGACGTCACCGGAGACGAGCGTGTTCCCTCCGACCTTCGCCGCCCGAAGCTCGCCCGCCTCCTTTGAAAACATGTCACTGCCGATGAAGGTGAATTTGTTGTTGCCGCGCGCCGTGGTATCGGCGTCGATCGTCCTCAGATCGATCCGGTCACGGTCGTCGACGCTGAAATCGAAGATCTTGTCACGCCCCGAGGCCGCAACCGTGGAATCCCGGATCGTCTTGAAGACAAAGAGGTCCCTGCCGTCGCCGCCGTAGAGCTTGTCGGCGCCGAGGCCACCGATCAGCTTGTCGTTGCCGCCATTGCCGTAGAGCACATCCTTTCCGGCATATCCGTAGAGCGTCGTTGCGGTATCCCCACCCCGGATCGTGTCATTCTTGGCCGTTCCCTTCAGAAGCGGAGCGGTGGAGATCACCGAGATCTCGTATCTCCCGGTGTCGTAGCCGAAATGGTAACCCGCTTCGATACTGAAATAGGCCCTGCCCGTGAAATCCGCTGTCCATTCGATGGTGGGCTGTCCAGCGTCTGCGCTCGATTTGATATTGCCATTGTTGTCGCGCAGGTGAGCATCGAAATTGTCGAGGAAATCAACGCCTTTGATCGCGGATGTCGAGATCTGGTAAGTAATGCCCTTCTTGACGGAAAGGACATACCAGTCACTATCTTGCTCGACATCGATTTTTCCGACGATGGAACCGCCGTCCTTCAAGGAGACCTTGGTGCTCGTGTTATTCAACACCGTGTCCGTTGCGATCGACTTGACGATGTAGTTGCCTCTGTACTTTTCGGCAGTCGCATCGAGAAAATATGTGCCCGTTTCGACGGCTGTAAACGTGACGGATATTGACGTTTCCGTATTGTACGCAGACTCCTGTCGAAGGACAGTGCCTACCTTGTCACGGATCGCCAGGGACGGGGCAACTATCGTGTCCGCGCTTCCGTCGCCCGACATCGTGAAGCCATAGGTTAAACCTGCCTTGAGTTCGATCTTGAACCAATCAGAATCATAGGAGGCATCCATCTTGCTGCGAATGGACTGACCGGCGGCCAGGGTCGCGCCTGTCGTGATATTGCGTATGATCGTGTCATCGCTGCTCCAGTTCAGAACGTAGTTTCCGGTAGAGTAACGGTCCGCCGCAGCTTCAACGTAAAACGTACCGGACGATATGGCCGAGAAATTCAGCTCAATGATCGTCGTAATGTTCCCGTCCTCAACGCGTTCTATCTCGATTCCAAGATCATTATAAAGCCGCAGCTCTGGACCGACGAGCCCCGTGCTGCTCCCGTCGCCGGAAAGCTGGAACCGATAGTCCAACCCGGACACCAGCTCAACCCTGTACCAGTCGGTGTCGCCGCCGAATGTCAGACTGTTTCGGATTGTTTCGCCTGTTTGGATGACGGCAGTCGTGGAGGTGTTGCCGGGAATGGAAGACATGGATGGCCCCTTATAAATATCTGGGTCGCTAATGCCGACGATACAAAATGGATACAATTTCTGGAGGAGGGACATGTCGGGTAAGGCCGTCGCCGTAGCGCACCGTACATGAATTTTCGAACGCCGCAATATGACAGCGCGACAATCATGCGTTGTAGATCAGGCGCTCAAGAATGGACAGCGTCGCAGCTTGGTCCTAGAGCCGCATCCGGTTGACCGTCGTCAACCGCGCCGTGACCGCGGCGAGTTCCTCGGCGCGGCGCTCGGCACTCCAGTTCAGCGCGCCGGCGGCGATGTCGGCGAGTTCGGCGAGGCCCTCGGTGGTCAAAAGGCCTTCGATCGCCAGCGTCGTGCGGCGCAGCACGATGTCGGCGAGGTGCACCACCTGCTCGTTGCGGGCGATGTAGTCGATCTCGCCGGCCGAGACGCCCCTCACATGCGCCAGCGGCCGGTCGCCGCCGGTCGCGGCGATGTGGGCGATCACCCGGTCGGCCGTCGTGCCGAAGCGGAAGAGGAGATCGGCGACCTTCGCCTCGGCGAGCCCGCTCGCCCTTGCCCGCTCCGCGATCCAGCGGCGCTTCGCCTCCCCCTCCGCCGGGTAGGCGCGGCCGCCGCCGATGGCGAGGTCGCGCGTCGAGAGGCGCCGCGCCCTGCCGAGCCGGGTAAGCAGCGTGTCGCAGACCTCCTCTGCGAAGCCCCGGAACGTCGTCCATTTGCCGCCGACCAGCGACAGGATCGGGAAGGGCCGGTCGCCCGAGGGCTCGATCACCGGGGCGGAATGGTCGCGGCTGATCAGGCCGGGATTGGCCGCATCAGAGGCTGGCAGCGGCCGGATACCGGAATAGGCATAGACGATGCTGTCGCGGCTGAAGGAGAGGCCGGGCAGAAGCGCCGCCAGCGCGCCGATGAAATAGTCGATCTCGTCGTCCTCGATCCTGACGCTGTCGGGATTGGCCGCCTTGATGTCGGTCGAGCCGACCAGTGCCAGGCCGAGATGGTCGTAGACGAGGCAGATGCGGCCGTCGTCGGCCTCGAAATAGATCATCCGCCCATCGAGCGCCTTGATCAGTTCGGGATGGTCGATGACGATGTGCGAGCCCTTGGTGCCGCCGATCAGCCGGGTCTCGACGCCGAGCGCGGCATTGGCCTGGTCGATCCACGGACCGGCGCCGTTGACGACGACCGTCGGCCGGGCGCGGTGCAGGCCGCCATCCGCCGCGCGGAAGGTCAGCACCCCGCCGTCGCGGTGCTCCAGCGTCGCGTTGTTCAGCGCCTTCGAACGCGGCTCGGCGGCAATTCCGTCGGCGACGAGTTCGTAGACGAGGCGCTCCGGCCGGCAGATCTTCGCGTCGTAATAGATGCCGCCGGCGACGATCTTCGGCGTGATCACCGGGATCTCCTTCATTGCCTGCCGGCGGAAGAAGAAGCGGTGCTTCGGCATCACGCGCTGGCGCGACCCGTAGAAATCATAGAGCGCGAGGCCGATCTTGATCAGGATGGCGCCGCGACTCCTCGGCGCCGTCGTCGAGCCGAACAGCGTGCGCAGCGAGGCCGTCACCCCCTTCATCAGCGAAAAGGAGGGGATGAAGGTCGCCAGCGGCTCGACGCAATGCGGCGCGTTGCGCAGCAGCAGGTTGCGCTCCAGCGTCGACTGCGCCACCAGGCGGAACTCGCCCGTCTCCAGATATTTGATGCCGCCATGGATGAGGCGCGAGGGTGCCGCGCTGGTGCCCGAACCGTAATCGCCCTTGTCGACGATCAGGCAGGCGAGCCCCTGCAGGGTCAGTTCGCGGAACAGCCCCGCCCCGTTCACGCCCGCGCCGAGGATCACCACGTCGTAATCCGCCACCGCATCCGTCATCGCATCTCTCTCCATCGAACTCTGCACATTTATTCTGTGCAAATTTCTTTTGTTCAACTCTCTTCGCGGCGCGAGCGCAAGCCTCGCTGGCCCGTGCCGCCTTAAAAATTCACTCCGCCGCCTTGCCGAGCGCCGAAAGCCGCGGCCAGACCGGCTTCATCGCCTCGGCGAGCGCCAGGAACACCCGGTACGTCTCCTCGTAGGCCGCCGCGCGGGCCGGGTCGGGCGTGTAGACCGTCTCGATGGCGGAGAGGTCGCGCGGGTCGTCGGTCGGGTCGCGGAACACGCCGGCGCCGACGCCGGCGCAGAGCGCCGCCCCCCAGGCGGCCGCCTCCTCCGTGCGGGTGGCGGCGACGGGCATGTCGAGGATGTCGGCGAAGAGGCCCGCGATCGCCGGGTTGCGCGAGATGCCGCCGGTCAGCCGCGCGGTTTTCGCGGCAAAGCCGTCGACCAGCGCCTCGACATGGATGCGGTGGTTGAAGGCGATGCCCTCCAGCACGGCGCGCACCATGTCGGCGCGGGTGTGCCAGGCGTTGAGGCCGAAAAAGCCGGCACTCGAGGCACCGCCATAGGGCGAGCCGAAGAGGTAGGGGTGGAAAAACACGCCAGACGGCCGTTCCCGCGCAGCGTCGAATTCGGCGGCGAGCGCCGTGTGGATGCTGCCGCCGTCGGCCTCGGCGTTTTTGGCATCGGTGGCGCAGAGCTGGTCGATGAACCAGTCGTAATTGGCGGTGGAGGCCGGCGAGATCGACATGCTGTTCCATTCGCCGGGCAGGATGCCGTTGCGGCAGAACCAGCGCTCGTCGACCTTCGGCGCCCGCGACAGGGTCTCGTTGATCGAATAGGTGCCGGCGACGACGGCGACGATGCCGTCGCGATAGCCGCCGATGCCGAGCGCAGAGGCCGTGACGTCGTGCAGGCCGGCAACGACCGGCGTGCCCTCGGCAAGTCCGGTGGCGCGGGCCGCATCGGCCGTGACGCGGCCGACGATTTCGGTCGACGGCGCCATCGGCGGGCGCTTCGCCGCGATGGCCTCAAGGCCGAAGACGGCAAAGGCCGCGTCGGCATAATCCTGCGTCGCGACATCGGTGAACGAGGTGCTCGCCTCGGTCCGGTCCGTGCCGATGACGCCGGAGAGGCAATAGGTCAGCCAGTCCTTGGCGGCGAGGAAATGGCCGATCCGCCGATAGCGCTCCGGCTCGTTGTCGCGGATCCAGGCAAGCACCGCCGAGGGCGCGGAGGCATGCGGGCGCTGGCCGGTGAGCGCGAGCGCCCGCGCGCCGACCGCGCCGGCGTTCCACGCCTCGACGAGATCGGTCGCGCGGGTGTCGAGCGAGACGATGGCGTTTCCGAGGGGCCGGCGGTCGGCATCGGTCAGGTAGATGCCGTCGCCATGGGCCGTGGCGGCGATCGCCAGCACGTCGGAGGGTGCCCGGCCGGACGCGTCGAGCGCCTCGCGGATCGCCTGCGCCGTCGCGCTCCAGAGCCCGTCCATGTCGCGCTCGATCCGGCGCGGCGCCGGGATCAGCTGGGGCACGCGGCGGCGCGCGACGGCGAGCACGGTTCCGTCCGTGTCGAAGACGACGGCCTTGGTGACGGTCAGGCCGCTGTCGATGCCGATGAGGCTGGGCAAGGTCTCTCTCCCTCTCTGCAGTGTCTTTTCAGCGCGATCCGGCGCCGAAGCATGTCTGGTGAACCCCGGTTCACCGAACCTGCTCTCTCCTTCGTGTCTTTGCCGCATTCACCGGCGCTTGAGCGATCCGGCCTCGGCTGGAAAAGCGCTAGTCGGGCCGGCCGTCGGCTACGACCACCGTGACGCCGGCGGCGCGCAGGCGCGACAGGTCGGCGATGTCGGTGTCCTCGTCGACGATGACGACGTCGAATTCGGAAAGGGCGGCGAAGCGGTGCAGCGCGCGGCGGCCGAACTTGGTGTGGTCCATCAGCAGGATGCGCCGGGCGGCGCTCTCGACCATCGCCCGCTTGGTCTCGACCATCTCGGGCGACTGGTGGAAGACGATGTCGTCGGTGATCGCCGACATGGAGATGAAGGCGGTGTCGGCCCGGAGCTGGCGGATCTCGGCCGTCGTCGTCGGACCCATGAAGGCGTTGCACCAGTTGTGGAGCCGGCCGCCGAGGCCGAGCACCGTCAGGTCGCGGATGCCCTTCAGCTCGTTCATCAGCACCAGCGAATTGGTGATCGCCGTCAGCGGCACCTTGGAGGGGATGAGCGGCACCATCTGCTGGACGGTGGTGGAATCGTCGAGGAAGATCGCCTGGCCCGGCTCGACATAGCGCATCGCCGTCGCGGCGATGGCGCGCTTCTCCTTCGCCTGGCGGGTGGCGCGGTAGACGTCGCTCGATTCGATGAGATTGGTGGGGGCGGCGGAGACGATGCCGCGCGTCTTGGTGAAGATGCCGCGGCTGACCAGTTCGTCGACATCGCGGTGGGCGGTCATCAGGCTGATGCCGAAGCGTTCGGTCAGGTCCTCGATGCGGATCTGGCCCTCGGCGATCACGGTCTCGGCGATCAGCTGGCGCCGGACGATCTGGCGCGCCTGCCGGCTGTCGCTCGGCACCTCCTCCGACAGCATCTCCCGTACGTCGACTTTCCGGTTCAATGCATCCTCCGTGCTTTTCCCCGGCTTCATCCCGTATACCGGTTCGCCGGGCAAGACAAACGGGCGAAACGGAAAACGGCGGCGGAGCGAGGCCCCGCCGCCGCCGCAGGCCTTACTCCGACAGGACGAACGGAGCGCTGTACTTGTCGACATTGTCCTTGGTGATCAGCAGGCAATCGAAGAGCTGCTTCTCGGTGGCGGCACCCGTCGAGCCGGTCTTGATGACGTTGTCGGCCTGCTTGACGGCTTCTTCCGAGAAGACGGCGACCGGCTGGAGCACGGTGTACTGCAGCTCGCCCGCCTTGATGGCGGCGACTGCGTCCGGCGAGCCGTCGAAACCGCCGACCTTGACCTGTGACAGCTTGCCGGCTTCCTTCAGCGCGGCGACGGCGCCGAGGGCCATCTCGTCATTGCCGGAGATGACGCCGATGATGTCCGGGTTGGCCTGGAGCAGCGACTGCATCTTGGCATGGCCCTGGGTGCGGTCCCAGTTGGCGACTTCGCGGCCGGCCTTGACGAGGTCCGGATACTGGGTCAGCACGGTCTCGTAGCCGTTCGAGCGGGTGGCGGCGTTGTTGTCGGCCGGGTTGCCGAAGAGCTCGACATAATTGCCGGTCTCGCCGATCGCCTCGACCCACTGCTGCGCGCCGAGGGCGGCGCCTTGCGCGTTGTTCGAGACGAGCTGCGCCTTGGCGAGGCCTTCCTGGTTGATCTCGGCATTGACGAGGATGACCGGGATGTTGGCGGCGACCGCCTTCTTCACCGCGCCGATCGAGCCGTCGGCATTGGCCGGATCGAGGATGATCGCGACCGCCTTGTTGGTGATCGCGGTGTCGATCAGGTTGCTTTCCGTGTTGGTGTCGCCCTTGTGGGCGCTGACGGTCGCGGTGTAGCCGAGCTTTTCGGCCGTCGCCTTGGCGACCTCGCCTTCCGTGTACCAGTAGGGGTTCGACGGATCGTTGACGATGACCGTGATCAGGCCTTCGGCCCAGGCGGCGCTGGCGAGCAGCGGCGCGATGGCGGCGGCGGCGAGGAATACGCGAATGCCTCTCTTGAACATGATCTCACTCCCTTTCATGAGTTGAGGTTGCCCGGTTCCGGACGACGGCCGGATGCCGGTATCGCTTGCCCGGGACCGGCCGCCGGTTCTTCGTTGGAACGGCCGGACCCGGAGAAGATCGTCGGGACGCCGGATCTACCGGCGGCCGTACTTGATGCTGTTCAGCAGGACGGCGAGGACGATGACCGCGCCGGTGAAGACGGTCTGCCAGTAGGCCGAGACGCCGATGATGACGAGGCCGTCCGACAGGAAGCCGATGACGAAGGCGCCGAGCATGGTGCCGATCACCGTGCCGCGCCCGCCGGTCAGCGCCGCGCCGCCGATGACGACGGCGGCGATCGCCGTCAGCTCGTAGGTCGTGCCCGCGGTCGGGCCGGCGGAGGTGAGCTGCGAGGAGAGGACGAGGCCGGCAAGCGCCGCGCAGACGCCGGAAATGACGTAGACCAGCACCTTGACCCGCTTGACCGGCACGCCGGAAAGCTCCGCCGCGCGCTCGTTGCCGCCGGAGGCATAGAGCCAGCGGCCGAAGGCGGTGCGCGTCAGCAGCACGGCGCAGACGAGCGCCACGACGGCGAGCACGATGACGCCGATCGGCACGCCGAACAGCCGGTTGAAGCCGAGCCAGTCGAAGCCGGTATTGCCGAGCTCGGGACGGCCGCCGAGATTGTTGTACGTAAGACCATTGGTCATCAGCAGCGCGATGCCGCGCGCGACATAGAGCACGCCGAGCGAGGCGACGAAGGCCGGCACGCGCAGATAGGCGATCAAGAGCCCGTTGACCGCGCCGACGGCGGCGCCGACGGCGAGCGTCAGCACCACCACGACCCAGACGGCCGGATAGAGGATGACGCCGAGCGCCTCGAGATGCACGCCCTTCATCAGGAAGCCGGCGATGCAGCCGGCAAGCCCCAGCGTCGAGCCGACCGACAGGTCGATGCCGCCATTGAGGATGACGAGCAGCATGCCGATGGCGAGCAGGCCGAAGATGGCGACATGGGACGCCATGATCAGGAAATTGCTGACGGTGAAATAGTTCGGCGACAGCGACGAGAAGACGACGATGATGGCGATCAGCGCGAAGAAGGCGCGGCCCTCGAACAGAAGCTCGACGATGCTCTTCTTCCGGCGGCCGGCGGCCGGTTTCCCGGCGGTGTCGATGGCGGTCGTGACTGACATGTGATCCTTCCTTCCCGGCTTCAGTGCGCGACCAGCGACTCGCCCGAGGCAGCCATGATGTGTTCCTTGGAGACGTCGGAGCCGAACTCGGCCGAGATCCTGCCGCGCCGCATGACGATGATACGGTGGGCGATCGACAGGCACTCGCCGACCTCCGACGTGGTGTAGACGACGGCGAGCCCCTGGCGCGCCTTCTCGGCGAGCAGCTTGAACACCTCGGCCTTGGCGCCGATGTCGATGCCGCGGCTCGGCTCGTCGAGCAGGATGACCTGGGGGTCGGTCGCCAGCATCTTGCCGATGACGACCTTCTGCTGGTTGCCGCCCGACAGCGAGCCGATCATCGCGCCGCCGCCGTCCGTCTTGATGTGGACCTTCGCGATCGCGTCGCTGACGAGCTGCATCTCGCGGGTGAACGAGGTGAAGAGGCCCTTCGTGAAGGCGCGGATATTGGCGAGCGACAGGTTGCGCCCGACCGTCATCGTCTGCACCAGGCCGTCGCGCTGCCGGTCCTCCGGCACGAGCACGAGCCCGTCGCGGATGCACTCGGCGATCGACTGGCCGGTGATGTCGCGCCCGTGCAGCCGGACCGTGCCCGAGGCCGGGCGGAAGCGGCCGGCGACCGTCTCGAGGAGCTCCGTCCGGCCGGCGCCCATCAGGCCGTAGATGCAGACGATCTCGCCGGCGCGCACCTCGAGCGACATGCCGTCGACGACGTTGTAGCCGCTGCCGGCGGGATCGGGCACGACGAGCCCGTCGACGGAAAGCGCCGTCTCGCCGAAATCGTAGCCGGTCGGCGGCGCGCCGAGGTCGAAATTCTCGCCGACCATATGGCGCACGATCCATTCGAGATCGATGTCCTTGCGCTCGGCATAGGCCGTCATCGCCCCGTCGCGCAGCACCACGGCATGGTTCGTGATGACCAGCGCCTCTTCCAGGTGATGGGAGATGTAGACGATGGCGACGCCGCGTGCCGTCAGGTCCCGGATCACCTTGAACAGCACCTCGACCTCCGAGGCCGAGAGCGCCGAGGTCGGCTCGTCCATGATCAGGATGCGCGAGTTGACGGAAAGGGCCCGCGCGATCTCGACGATCTGCTGCTGGCCGAGGCGAAGCTCCTCGACGGGCGTGAGGGGATCGATGTCCTCCTCCAGCTCCAGCATCAGGGCGCGCGCCTGGCGCTCCTCCTCGGCGAAGTCGACGCCCGTCGGGGTGAGGATCTCGCGCCCCATGAAGATGTTGTCGCGAACATTCATGTTGGGCGCGAGACTGAGCTCCTGGTGGATGATCGAGATGCCCAGGTCGCGTGCTTGGGAGGACGACGCGAAGGTAACGGGCTTTCCATCCAGGAGGATTTCGCCGGACGTCGGCTCGATGACGCCGGAAAGGATCTTCATCAGCGTCGACTTGCCGGCGCCGTTCTCGCCGAAGAGGGTGGTGACCTCGCCACGGCGGATTTCGAAATTGACGCCCTTCAGCGCATGGACGCTGCCATAGGCCTTCGCGACGTTGCGGGCGGCGAGCACGACCTCGCCCTGCGCGCCCGAGAACCGGGCGGCCGGGGCCGGACCGCCGTTGGAGAGGACATCCCTGGACATGGCGCCGCTCACTGGACGTCGATCCGGACCGGGGTGACGATCCAGCTCTTCGGGTTGACCAGCTTGAAGACGCCGGTGACGCTGACGGTCTTGCCGGTGAGCGCCGCCGGGTCGAGGCCGTCGAGCACGGTCTTCTTCACCTCGTTGTTGATCGCGGAGCCGGCATCCTGGTATTCGATCTGATTGGTGAACTGGCCGAATTCGATGTCGCCGGTGGAATCGCGCAGGTCCGTGCCGTTCAGCGCCGGCCCGGTCTGGACGCGGATGGTCAGTTCCGCCGGCACGCCCGTCACCGCGACGATGTTGTAGTTCGACTTCCTCTCGCCGACGACGCCGGTGAATTTCACCGGGACGACCGGGCCGACGGCGGCGGGAATGCCGTATTTCGCGCCGGCCGCCGCCTTGTCGGCGGCAATCGCGCTGGCGAGTTCGACCGCGTCGACCGCGCGGCTCTCGACGCTTTCCCTGACGCGCGGGAAGGTTTCCGCACCGAACGTCTCCGGCGAGAACTTCGCCTCGCGCACGTCCCTGTCCGAGCCGATCGTCACCACCGTCGTGTCGAGCGCCATCGCGCCGACGAGCAGGACGGCGCCGGCGATCCCCGCCCACTGCCAGGATCGCGACGGTTTCGATGCGGTTCGGGTGCGGATGTCAGTCATGGGGGTGGACCTTGAGGATAATGACGGGGGTCTGCGGAGGGCGGGCGGAAAAAGGCCGGGCGCGAGGGCGGCGCGGGCCGCCGGACACTAGGGCCGGACCCGGCCCTAGCCGGAGGCTGAGCGGGGAGCCGCGCGGGCGCTGGAAACGGTCATGACGGTGTCCTCCCCCTCTAAAACGGGCAAAGCTCCTCCCCTGCCCGTGGGCGCGCCTACGGGCCGAAGCCGCCGTGAAGCGCGATAGCGATATGTTATATGTCGCATTTTCTATGATATTTTATCGCGGCCTGTCAACAGGCTTGCTGCAAGGAAAATGGGCAAACCGCCTTTCCCGGCCTCACGGTCCCGTGAGCGGCGTACGATATCCGCACAGGCAACGGACGGCGCAGGAGGGCGGGCCTTCGGCGGCCGATGAGAGGAACCGCACGAACGCCTCGGGAAATCAGGCCGAAAGGGCATGAATATGGGCCTTTCCATCCTGAAAAGACAGGGGATCCACTCCCCATTTCCGCCCATGGTCGCAGCAGCGGACGCGTGCCCTCCGCTTCGTGAACAGCCGAGACACTGTTTCGATGCTGAAAAAAAATACAGAATTGGAAAGATATTTCTCGCCAAGTGATATTTTTATGTTATTTTCCTTTCGGCTTTGTGAGATCTCTCTGTGAAAGGCGGCGCGGCATGGTCGCGCCTTCGGAGACGACGGCGTCCCGCCATGACGGGAGGGCCGCGAGGCCCGGCCCGGTGTCTTTCCAGACGGGACGAGGACAGGCCTGCCCCGGCAGGCGGGGAGGAATGGCATGAGGATCATCCGCTTTTGCCGGCGCCCGGCCGCCGGCCCGGGCGCTGCGAGGACGCTCCGTGGCTGAGACGCGCGACCTGATCATCGGCATCGACGCCGGCACCTCGGTGATGAAGGCGATCGCCTTCACGCTTTCGGGCACGCAGATCGCCAGCGCCTCGGTGCGCAACACCTATGCCACCGGCGAGGGCGGCGCCGTCACCCAGTCGCTTTCCCGCACCTTTTCCGACTGCGTCGCGGCGCTGAAGGGCCTCGGCGAGCGCGTCGAGGGCCTCGGCCCCCGCGTCGCCGCGATCGCGGTCACGGCGCAGGGCGACGGCACCTGGCTCGTCGGCCGCAACGACGCGCCCGTCGCCGATGCCTGGCTCTGGCTCGACGCCCGCGCCGCGCCGACGGTCGAACGGCTCGCAGCGCTTCCGACCGACCGCGCCCGCTTCGAGGCGACCGGCACCGGCCTCAACACCTGCCAGCAGGGCACGCAGATGGCGCATATGGAGGCGCACGCGCCCGACCTCCTCGACCGCGCCGAGGTCGCCCTGCACTGCAAGGACTGGCTCTACCTGAAGCTCACCGGCGTGCGCGCGACCGACCCGTCCGAGGTGAGCTTCACCTTCGGCAATTTCCGCAGCCGCGCCTATGACGACGACGTGCTCGACGCGCTCGGCCTCACCCATCGTCGCCGGCTCCTGCCCGAGGTGATCGACGGCACGCAGGTGCAGCATCCGCTGTCGCCCGAGGCCGCGGCGGCGACCGGCCTTCTCGCCGGCACGCCCGTCTGCCTCGGCTATGTCGACATGGTGATGACCGCGCTCGGCGCCGGCATCCGGTCGGGGCGCGAGAATGCCGCCTGCTCGGCGATCGGCTCCACCGGCGTGCATCTGCGCGCCAAGCCGGTCGACGACGTGGTGCTCAATGCCGAGCGCACCGGCTATGTCATCACGCTGCCGATCCCCGGCATCGTCGCCCAGGTGCAGACCAACATGGGCGCGACGATCAATCTCGACTGGCTGCTCGACGTCGCCCGCGACCTGATGACGGATTTCGGCCTCGACGTCGCCCTGCCCGCGCTGATCGCCCGCGTCGACGGCTGGTTCGCGGCGAGCCGGCCGGGCGCGATCGTCTATCATCCCTATATTTCCGAGGCCGGCGAGCGCGGCCCCTTCGTCGACGCCCGCGCCCGGGCGGGCTTCAGCGGGCTGTCGAGCCGCCACCGCTTTCCCGACCTGGTGCGCGCCGTCGTCGAGGGCCTCGGCATGGCGACCCGCGACTGCTACGCCGCGATGGGCGAGATGCCGGCGTCGCTGCGCGTCTCCGGCGGCGCGGCGCGTTCGGCGGCGCTGCGCGGCACGATCGCGGCCGCCGTCGGCGCCCCGGTCTCCGTCTCCTCGCGCGAGGAGGCGGGGGCGGCCGGCGCCTCGATGATGGCGGCGGTCGGCATCGGCGCCTATGCCACGATGGACGCCTGCATCGCCGACTGGGTCACGCCCCATCTCGGCCGGCCGGAAGCCCCGGACGCGGCCGCGGCCGAGCGCCTCCTGGCGCTCTACACCGCCTATCGCGACATTCGCCGCGCGGTGGCGCCGACATGGGACATCCTCTCGGCGCGCTGATGCGTAGATGAAGACAACCGTCGGAGGGGCGCGGCAGGGCCGGCGCAACCCTCTCGAAGCGGAGACCAAGGAGGACATCATGAGCGAGACTGAGACCTGCGATCTTTTCGTCATCGGCGGCGGCATCAACGGCGCCGGCATCGCCCGCGACGCCGCAGGGCGCGGCCTGAAGGTGGTGCTCTGCGAGAAGGGCGACCTTGCCGAGGGCACCTCGTCGCGCTCGGGCAAGCTCGTCCATGGCGGCTTGCGCTACCTCGAATATTACGAATTCCGCCTGGTGCGCGAGGCGCTGATCGAGCGCGAGGTGCTGTTGAAATCCGCACCTCACATCATCTGGCCGATGCGCTTCGTCCTGCCCCATTCGCCGAGCGACCGGCCGGCCTGGCTGGTGCGCCTCGGCCTCTTCCTCTACGACCATCTCGGCGGCCGCAGGAAGCTTCCCGGCACGCGCACGCTCAATCTGCTGCGCGACCCCGAGGGCACGCCGATCCTCGACCAGTATACGCGCGGCTTCGAATATTCCGACTGTTGGGTCGACGATGCCCGCCTCGTGGCGCTGAATGCCGTCGGCGCCGCCGAGAAGGGCGCCACCGTGCTGACCCGCTCGCCCGCCGTCTCCGCGCGGCGCGAGAATGGCCTCTGGACGATCACGACGCGCAACAGCATCACCGGCGAGACCCGCAGCTTCCGGGCGAAATGCATCGCCAACTGCGCCGGTCCCTGGGTGTCCGACATCATCAACCGCGTCGCCGGCTCGAACTCGTCGCGCAATGTCCGCCTCGTCAAGGGCAGCCACATCATCGTGCCGAAATTCTGGGCGGGTTCGAACGCCTACCTCGTGCAGAACACCGACAAGCGCGTCATCTTCATCAACCCCTACGAGGGCGACAAGGCGCTGATCGGCACCACCGACATTCCGTGGGAAGGCCGGGCCGAGGACGTGGCGGCGGAAGAGAAGGAAATCGATTACCTGCTCGCCGCCGTCAACCGCTACTTTAAGGAAAAACTGCGCCGGTCCGACGTCATCACCTCGTTTTCCGGCGTGCGCCCGCTGTTCGACGACGGCAAGGGCAACCCCTCGGCGGTGACCCGCGACTACGTCTTCGACCTCGACGAGACCGGCGGCGCGCCGCTCCTCAACGTCTTCGGCGGCAAGATCACCACCTTCCGGGAACTCGCCGAGCGCGGCATGCAGCGCCTCGCCCACGTCTTCCCCAACATGGGCGGCAACTGGACGGAACACGCGACGCTGCCCGGCGGCGAGATCCCCAATGCCGATTACGAGAGCTTCGCCAACACGCTGCGCGACGCTTACCCTTGGGCATCGCGCAAGCTCGTCCACCATTACGGCCGCCTCTACGGCGCGCGGACGAAGGACGTGATCGGGGCTGCGAAAAGCCTCGCCGATCTCGGCCGGCACTTTGGCGGCAACCTCTACGAGGCGGAAGTGCGCTACCTCGTCGCCCGCGAATGGGCGCTCGAAGCCAACGACATCCTCTACCGCCGGACGAAACACTACCTGCACCTGACCGACGCCGAACGCGAAGCGTTTGCCGACTGGTTCGCCGGCGAGCGGCTCGCCGCCTGAGGCTAATCGATCACGGGAATGACGCCTGCCCGGCCACCGCCGGACAGGCAATCTGAGACAAACGGATGCCATCATGACGCTGACGCTCTCGCTGAACACCAATCCGCTGGTCAACCGCTTCGCCGATCCCGACGACCTGATCGACACGGTGGCGCGGGACCTCAAAATCCGCGACCTGCAGCTGACCCACGAATTCATCAATCCGGGCTGGTCGTCGGCGACCATCCGCCGGCTGACGCGGCAGATGCAGGCGGCGCTTTCCCGCACCGGCGTGCGCGTCACCTCCGGCATGACCGGCCCCTATGGCCGCCTCAACCATTTCGGCCATCCCGACGCCGAGGTGCGCCGCTATTATGTCGACTGGTTCCGCATCTTCGCCGACATCACCGCCGATCTCGGCGGCACCTCGGTCGGCACCCAGTTCGCCATCTTCACCTACAGGGATTATGACGATCCGGCCCGGCGCGAGGACCTGGTGAAGATCGCCATCGACTGCTGGGCCGAGGTCGCGGAGCACGCGAAGGCGGCGGGGCTCTCCTATCTCTTCTGGGAGCCGATGTCGATCGGCCGCGAATTCGGCGAGACCATCGCGGAATGCATGACGCTGCAGCAGCGGCTGACGGCCGCAGGCATGGCCGTGCCGATGTGGATGATGGCCGACATCGACCATGGCGACGTGACGTCCGCGAACCCGGACGATTTCGACCCCTATGCCTGGGCCCGCGCCGTGCCGAAAGTGTCGCCGATCATCCACATTAAGCAGAGCCTGATGGACAAGGGCGGCCACCGGCCGTTCACCGCCGAGTTCAACGCGAAAGGCCGGATCCAGCCC
The DNA here is from genome assembly GCF_041928815.1 of Ensifer soli. Taxonomy (NCBI): domain Bacteria; kingdom Pseudomonadati; phylum Pseudomonadota; class Alphaproteobacteria; order Hyphomicrobiales; family Rhizobiaceae; genus Ensifer; species Ensifer soli. Next base: position 45,898 of record NZ_JBHFEI010000011.1, read on the forward strand.
GAGCCGCTTCTTGCCGCCTTCGCCGAGGGCGGGGCCGCCGACAACGAGATCTGTCTTGAGCTTTCCTTCAAGGAACGCGAGCCGAACGACCGCCAGGTCATCCCCCAGATCGCCGAAAGCATCGCCTTCTGGGCGCCGCATATCGACACGGGTGTTGGCGACCTCAACATCGGTTGAGGTTGTTCCCGCACGCCGTATTTGTGAGATTTAAGAAATTAAGATGCCTGAAAAACATGTGAAGGAAAATTCAAGTTAATAACTCAATCAAATAAATTAATATTCTCCCGCCAATTCTCTGTAGCGCTCTTCTTCGTTGTATATATCTATTTTGCTTTCTCCTAGCGGCTGAAAGTAAGTCTTATCATAAATGTTATTTTTATTAATCGACGTTTTTAAAAACGAAATTCGAAATTTTTGCTCAATAAGATGCGTTTCGCCACTAAAATTATCTTTATATTTTATTTTTATAGCGGCAACTCCGTAATGTTCTCCGCTCATTATGCTCTTTATAGTAGAATTCTTAAATGGATAAACCGGAGACTCACACTCGGCATTAGGGCAAAGTATTGTGGAATGACTCCAGTCATGATTAAAAAGCACAAGGGATTGAGGATATTTAGCCACTTCAATCACTCTGCAGCACAAAGTAACGTGCAACCCGCTAGCAACGCTTCTTCCTGTATTTTTGACGGTCACAAACAAAAGGGTTTCTGCATCGTCGTTAAGGTTATTATTTGCAATTGTCTGATGATTTGAGTAGGAAACAAAAGCGCGCTCGGCTTGCTTAGAAGTACGTATTGCATCATTCGCATGAGCTTCGCTACTTCTGGCGGCTTCCCGAGTTGCGTTGAACGTTTTTTTGATATAATACAAACCAGCGCCGGTTAAAATTAAGCTGGCTACTGATAAAAGAAACATCCCCTTCGCCCAGAATTCCATGCCTTCTTGGGCTCGCAGGTCGCGTTCACTATTTTTATAATCTATCGAGGAGAGTATTTTCTCGTTCACACATGTTACAATATCGATAATTTTTCGTTTAGAGCACTCTTCATCTATTTTTCTTGTATCGATTGCTAAATTTTCACGTGAAATAATATCGTTATAAGCTGATTTTAAAGCGTTATCTGTCGCCAGTGACCATACTGACATTGTAAACAACATAAACAAAAGAACGATAGATAAAGCTGTTACCGCTTTAAATAATTTTCCATACTTCTTTTTTTTCACAATAAAAATTCCTCCTCATTCAAAATGCATTGAAATACATAAGTAATTTTTGTCGGCGCTTTATTATATAAAATTAACACAGGCGCAGATCAAGGCCGCTCGATTGAGTTCTTCACTTCAATTATCGGCATGCGAAATACAAGTCCCTACTGCTTTCAAACCCATGTTCACACATGAAAATCTGCAGTAGAGCTAATTCGCATTGCCGCCACGCCGCTTGCATAGGATAGCAGGAAGCCATCATGTCGGATCAGGACCAGTCGCTCGCGATCCGCGCCGCATGGCTGCACTATATCGGCGGCTTCACCCAGGCCGATGTCGCCCGCAGGCTCGGCATTCCCTCGGTCAAGGCGCACCGGCTGATCGCCCGCGCCGTCGCCGACGGCGTGGTCAAGGTCTCGATCGACGGCACGATTGCCGAATGCGCCGCGCTCGAGGTCGAGCTCTGCCGCGTCTACGGGCTTTCCACCTGCGAGGTGGCGCCCGACATCGGTGAGGAGGGGCTGGCGCTGTCGACGCTCGGCGCCGCGGGGGCGGACTATCTGCGCCGCGAGATCGAGCGCGGCGAGGCGCGCGTCATCGGCGTCGGCCACGGCCGCACGCTCTTCGCCGCCGTCCGCAACCTGCCGAAGGTCGCCGCCGGCGACGTCACCTTCGTCTCGCTGCTCGGCGGGCTGACGCGCAACTACACCGCCAACCCCTTCGACGTCATCCATGTGCTCGCCGAGAAGGCCGGCGTGCGCGCCTATGTCATGCCCGTGCCCTTCTTCGCCAACACCGAGGAGGACCGCGAGGTGCTGCTGGCGCAGAAGGGGGTGAGCGAGGTCTTCCATCTCGCGGCCCATGCCGACCTGAAGCTCGTCGGCATCGGCACGGTCGACCGCGACGCCCATCTTCTCACCTCCGGCATGCTGGAGGACCGCGAGATCGGCGAGATCGCCGCGCTCGGCGGCGTCGGCGAGATGCTCGGCCATTTCTTCGACATCAAGGGCCGGGTGCTCTCGACGCCGGTCACCGCCCGCACGCTCGCCGCCCCCTTCCTCGAGACCGGCGGCGACCGCGTCGTGGCGATCGCCGGCGGCCCGAAGAAGACCGAGGCGATCCGCGCCGTTCTGCACGCCAACCGCCTGACCGGCCTCATCACCGACGAGCGCACCGCGAAGGCACTGCTCGGCCGCTAAAGCGTATCGCGATCTTTCAGATTCGCTCCTACACTTTAGGTCTTTGTTTTTACGCGTGTCTTTTCGCAAAGCTGCTGCACACCTTTGCGAGACACGTTCAAAGCATGTTCAGCCGAAGCGGGATCGCCCTGGCGTCGGACACTGCGTCGAAACAGCGAGAGGGCGCATGTCCGGCCGGATCGGGGTCGCGCCCGCAGGGGACACTGCGGCACAGCCGGGGACTTGAACCATGTCCGGGCGATCGCGTGATCACCGGAAACTCTCGCAAGGCGTGTCGCGACCTTCCACACCCGCTCATGCGCTTAAGCCCGTCGTCTACGCATGTCTTCTGTGCAAAACCGCGACCACAGGCCCGCGAAACAGCCTTTCAGCCGGTCGGACAAACGCTGCTTCCGCGCAGATGCGCCGCCCTTCTGCCGCGGCGTCCGAGACAGGAGGGGGGCGCTTTGCGGCCTGCGATCCGCTACCTTGCCTCTCCGACGAAGCCGAGCATCGGCCCGAAGCCGCCGTGCCAGGACCAGTCGTTGACGCGCAAGGCTGGGCTGAAGAGGCCGACGCCGTTGCCGCCGTCGAGGAAGAGCGCGTCGGGGCAGCCGAGACGGTCGCGGAAGAGGCGGGCGAAATCGTGGAAATTGACGTCGCCCTCGCTGACGGCGATCTTGACCGCGCCGCCCTCGCAGACGCCGACGCCGCTGCGCCGCGTCCGGTCCTTAGAGCCGACGATGAAGATCGGGTTCAGCCTGCCCTTCATGACCAGCATCGGCCCGGACTGGGTGGCAAGCCGCACCTGCGGGCGGCGCGCGACGAAGTCCCGCGTCGTCGCCACGCCCGCCCCGGCCGCCCCGACGAAGAAGACGCCGTTCGGCTCCTTGAAGAAGTTCGGCACGGGACGGATGCCGGGCGCCGCAGCCTCGGTGTTCACCGGCCGCTCCTCGCTTCCCTCGGCGACATAGAGGCCCATCGGCGTGTAATCGGAGAGATACATGCCGGCATTGACGGCAAAGACGAGCGAGCCGCCCTTTTCCCGCACGGCCCTGTCGAGGCGCGAGAAGCCGCGAAACGGCTTTCCGTCCGCATCGCGCCAGTAGAGCCCGAGCCGCGCGAGGTCATGGGCGCCGAGCGTGCAGACGACATGGCGCCCGCCCTCGAAGGCCTCGCGGGCGCAGGGCTCCGCCGCCGCGCCGCCGGGTGTCGCGATCGCCGCGAGCGCGGCCGAGGCCAGCGCCCCGATGACATGCCGTTTCAATTCTCGTCCCCTCCTGCCCACCCGTACCGGCCCGATCTCTGGCGGACGAATGTGGCGCTTTGCCAGAAGGCGCGGCGACGGGGGCGAAAAAGACGGCATCCGCGGGGACCGTATGAATTTCCAAGCGATTTCATCGGCATGGCGCGTATTTTCCCGGAAAATCCGATTAAAATCCGGATTGCGGTTGCTATTATGCCACGATGCGCCTAAATATAGGTCATCGACCATTGCTTGTGACATCGGTCCAGAGCATCGCGCTCCCGTCGGATTTCCTCTCAAATACTCGATCCAAATCCCGCAGGGTATCGCGGGAACCCCTACCTTTGTTTTGAAAGGACAATGCCATGAATACGGGTACCGTCAAATGGTTCAACGCCACCAAGGGCTTCGGCTTCATCCAGCCTGACGATGGCGGCACGGACGTGTTCGTCCACATCTCCGCCGTCGAACGCGCCGGCATGCGCTCGCTCGCCGATGGCCAGAAGATCGGCTACGAGATCGTGCGGGACCGCAAGTCCGGCAAGAATTCCGCCGACAATCTGCGCGCGGCCTAAGTTTTCGTTCGCCCCGCTGACCACGGATGTACTGGCAGCGCGGCGCGGATGACCGTGAGAGGTCGGGCGATTGCCCGGCCTTTTGTCGTTTCGGGCGCGCCCTCCGGCGTGCTCCTCCGGGTCCCGGCCTGCCGCGCCTGCACCCCGCGCAAGGCGCGCCGCGCGTTCCCCCGGTCGCTCCTCCCGAGTTGCCCCTCCCGAAAGGAGGCCATGATGGCCGTTACCAAGGACAACATCTTCAAGCCCGCCAAATCGTCGGCCGAGCAGAAAGCCTCGTCGACCGACACGGCGGCGCGGCAGATCGTGCTGGCGGAAGCCGCCGAGCGCGTGCGCAAGACGGAAAGCCTGCGCAAGCTGCGCGAGGCGCGCGAGGCCGAAGCGCCCTCCATTGCCGCTCCGCCTTCCCGCGCGGCGCGCAAGAAGGCCGCCAAGGCCTGACCCGCAAGCCTCAGACGGCGCGGCCGATCATGCTGTCGACGCGGCGCAGCAATTCGTCCGGATTGAACGGCTTCTCGATGATCGGGATGTCGTCGAAATCGACCGGCAGGTTCTCCCGCCCGTAGCCGCTGACGAAAACGAAGGGAATGGCGCGGTCGGCAAGCGCGCCGGCGACGCCGTCGACCGGATCGCCGCGCAGGTTGCCGTCGAGAAGCGCCAGATCGATCGCCGCGTCCTGCATCGCCTCCAGCGCCTCCTTGACGCTCGTCGCCGTGGCGCTGATTTCGTAGCCGCGCTCGGCCAGCGTCGCCTCAAGGTCGAGCGCCACCAGCGGCTCGTCCTCGATGATCAGGATGCGCTTGCGCGCTGGCGGCGCGGGCTCCGCCTGCGGCGCGACGGCTGCCGTCTCCGCCTCCACGGCGCGGTCGAAGGCGACGAGCGCATCGTCCGGAACCGCCATCGAGATCCGCCAGACAAGCCCGTCCGCCATCGTTTCCAGCACCGCCTCGCCGCCTTCCGTGCGCGCGCTCGTCTCGATCAGCGTCGTGCCGAAGCCGCGCCGTCCGCCCGCCTCGGGCGGCGGCCCGCCGCGCTCGCGCCATTCGATCGACAGCAGCCCGTCCGCCACCCGCCAGGTGACCGAAAGCCGGCCGGAGGGGACGGAATGGGCGCCGTATTTCACCGCGTTGGTCGCAAGCTCGTGCAGGATCATCGCCCATTGCAGCGCCTGCTGCGGCTTGAGCTTGACCTCGGGGCCGGCGACGGCGACACGGGCGGGGTCGAGCGCGCCGAGCGAGAGCTGCTCGCGCACCAGCTCGGCAAGGCACGCGCCCTCCCAGGTGCGGGCCGACAGCAGCGAATGCGCCTTCGACAGCGCCTGCAGCCGCCCGGTGAAGGTGCGGTTGAAGGTTTCGGGACCGCGTGTGTGGCGGAAGGTCTGGGTGGCGATCGCCTGCACCGTCGCCAGCGTGTTCTTGACGCGGTGGTTGAGCTCGCCGATCAGCAGGCGCTGCGTCTCCTCGGCGCGGTGGCGCTCGGTCACGTCGAGGATCTGCGCGGAGAAGGGCGCGCGCCCGTCCCGTCCGGGCAGGACGGAGAGATACCATTCGCCGGCGACCCTGCCGCCGGCCTTGTCGCGGGCGTCGAGCGACAGCACCGTCCGCCGTGCCGCCGCCTGGCCGGCGACGAGGCCCGACGCGGCGGCGGCAAACAGCGCGGCCGCCTCCGCGTCGAGCCAGCCGAGATCTTCGGGCCGGCGCCCGATCGCCTCGCGGGCGCTCCAGCCGAACAGGCGGATCGCGCCTTCCGACCAGCCGGCGATCGCAAGGTCGGCGGAGAAGCGGACGAAGGCGAGCGGCGAATTGTCGGTATGGGCCTCGAGTTCGCCGAGCGCCGCGGTCAGCGCCTCGGCCTTGGCGGCGAGCTCGCGGCGCTGGCGGGCGAGCTCGAAGAACACATGGGTCTTGCTGGCGATCACCTGCGGATCGATCGGCTTCTGCAGGTAGTCGACCGCGCCCATCTCGTAGCCGCGGAAGCGGCGCCGCTCGTCGGCGGGAAGCGCCGTGACGAAGATGATCGGGATGTGGCGCGTGCGCTCCGTGCCGCGCATCAGCTCGGCCAGCTCGAAGCCGTCCATCTCCGGCATCTGCACGTCGAGCAGCGCCAGACCGACCTCGTGCTTCAGGAGAAGCTCCAGCGCCTCGGCGCCCGAGCGGGCGCGGATCAGCTCCAGCCCGTCGCGCGCGAGCAGCGCCTCCATCGCCACGAGGTTCTCCTCGAGGTCGTCGACCAGGAGAAACTTCACGGGCATCGTCGACGTGGCCGGCTCAAACGGCGCCATGGCGCTCTCCCCCCTCGCCCGGCTGGACGGGTTTCTTGCGATAGATCTTCTCCCGGACGCTGAAGGCGTCGAACTGCCGGTTCACCGGCGAGAAGCCGAGGGTCTCCTGCAGGCCGAGGCCGAGGAAGCCGCCGCGCACCAGGGATTCGGCGAAAAGCCCGAAGACGCGGTCCTGCAGCGCCCTGTCGAAGTAGATCAGAACATTCCGGCAGGAGACAAGATGCACCTCGGCGAAAACCGCATCGGAGACGAGGCTGTGCTCGGAAAAAACCGTCCGGGCCCGCAGCGTCCGGTCGAAGGCGGCCGCGCCATAGGCGGCGGTGTAGTGGTCGGAGAGCGGTGTCGCGGCGCCCGAGGCGCGGTGGTTCTCGATGAAGAGCGGCAGGCGGTCGATGGCGTAGATGCCGGCCTGGGCCTTGGCCAGCGCCTCGGGATTGATGTCGGTGGCATAGAAGACGGTCCGGTCGAACAGCCCCTCCTCGCGAAACAGGATGGCGAGCGAATAGAGCTCCTCGCCGTCGCTGCAGCCCGCGACCCAGACCTTCAGCGAGGGATAGGTGCGCAGATGCGGGATCACCTCGCGGCGGATCGCGAGGTAGTAGACGGGATCGCGGAAGAGCTCGCTCACCTGCACGGTGAGGAAGTTGAGGAGGCCGTGGAAGACCGCCGGATCGTGCAGCACGCGGTGCTGCAGCATCGACAGGCTGTCGCAGGAAAAATGCTGGCGCGCCTGCTCCAGCCGCCGGGCGAGCGAGGCGCGGGCATAGCCGCGGAAGTCGTAATGGCTCATCCGGTAGATCGCCTCGAGCAGGAGGTCGAGCTCGATCTCGCCGACGGGCCGTACGGGAAGCACCGGCAGGCTCATCGCGGCATCCACACGCGCACCAGCGACAGGAGCTTGTCGACGTCGAGCGGCTTGGCGAGGTAGTCGTTGGCGCCGGCCTCCAGGCAGAGCGCCTGGTCCTGCGGCATCGCCTTCGCCGTCAGCATGATCACCGGCAGGGCGTTCAGCCGCTTGCGCGCGCGGATCTCGCGCGTCGCCGTCAGACCGTCCATCTCCGGCATCATCACGTCCATCAGCACGAGGTCGAAGGGCACGCCCGCGCCCGCCTCCATCCGCGCGTCGATGGCGGCGAGCGCCTCGCGCCCGTTGCGGGCGATGGTGACGCGGGCGCCATGCGCCTCGAAGATGCTAGTCAGCGCATAGACGTTGCGCACGTCGTCCTCGACGACGAGGATGTCGCGGCCCTCAACCGCCTCGTCGCGGTTGAGCGATTTCGCCAGCATCTCCTGCTGCCGATTCGGCAGGGCGGAGACCACCTGGTGGAGGAACAGCGTCACCTCGTCGAGCAGGCGCTCGGGCGATTTCGCCCCCTTGATGATGATCGACTGGGCGCTGCGCCTCAACCGCATCTCGTCGTCGGCGGAGAGATCGCGGCCGGTATAGACGATCACCGGCGGCAGCGTCACCGAAGGGTTCTGCCGCAGCCGGTCGACGACGTCGAGGCCGGTCGCGTCCGGCAGCGTCAGGTCGAGCACGACGCAGTCGAAGGCCTGCTCGGCGAGCCGCTCGACGCATTCGGCCGCCGTCTTGGCGCCGACCGTCTCGACGTTCAGCGAGCCGATCAGCCGCTGCACGCTTTCGAGCTGGGTCTGGTCGTCCTCGACGACGAGCACGCGGCGCAGCGGCTCGACGAGGTTGCCCTCGACGCCCCTCAGCGCCTCGACGAGCTCCTCCCGCTTCACCGGCTTCAGCGTGTAGCCGGCGGCGCCGAGCGCGCGGGCCTTCAGCATGTAATCGGCGCCGGAGACGACATGGACCGGGATATGGCGGGTGCGCAGGTCGTGCTTCAGCCGGTCGAGCACGAAGAGGCCGGTATGGTCCGGCAGGCCGATGTCGAGGATGATCGCCTGGGGCAGGAACCGGTGCGCGAGCGTCACGCCCTCGTCCGCCGTGCCGGCGACGACGCAGCGGAAGCCGAGCTCGCGGGCAAGGTCGTAGAGGATGCCGGCGAAGGCCGCGTCGTCCTCGACGGCGAGCATCACCCGCTCGCCGGCCACGATCGCCGCGCGGTCGTCCTCGATTGGTCCCGAGGCCGCGACGGGCGGGAGCGCGGGAACGGCCGGCGCCGGCGGGCGGACCGGTTCCTCGGCGCGCGTCACCGTCACGGTCCTTCCCGAGGCCACCGCCCGGCCGGGCGCGTTCTCCGCCTCGTAGCGCTGCGGCAGGATGACGGAGAAGGCGCTGCCCTCGCCTTCCCGGCTGCTGACCGCGATGCGGCCGCCGAGAAGGGCGGCAAGCTCGCGCGAGATCGACAGGCCGAGGCCCGTTCCGCCATATCTGCGGCTGATCGTGCCGTCCGCCTGGCGGAAGGGTTCGAAGATCGCCTTCTGCTGCTCCTGGGGAATGCCGATGCCGGTATCGGTGACGACGAAGGCGATGTCGGCGCCGTCGCGGGCGAGCGACAGCGTCACGCCGCCCTTGTGGGTGAATTTCAGCGCGTTCGACAGGAAATTCTTCAGCACCTGTTCGAGCCGCAGCGGATCGGTGACGATCGTGTCCGGCAGGTCGGGCGCGCGCTCGACGGCAAGGGTCAGCCCGCGGTTCGCCGCGGTCGGCTCGAAGGTCGCCTGCATCTTCGCCGCGATCTCGGCAAGGGCGACCGGCCGCACCGCGATCTCGACCTGGCCCGCCTCGATCTTCGAGATGTCGAGGATGTCGTTGATCAGCGTCAGCAGGTCATTGCCCGACGAGCCGATGGTGCGGGCGAACTTCACCTGCTCCTCGGTCAGGTTGCCGCTGCGGTTCTCGGCGAGCAGCTGGGCGAGGATCAGCAGCGAGTTCAGCGGCGTGCGCAGCTCGTGCGACATGTTGGAGAGGAATTCGGACTTGTAGCGGCTCGACTGCTCCAGCTCGCGCGTCTGGTCGAGAAGCGTCGTCTGGGCGCGGGCGAGTTCGTCGCGCTGGGCGGCGAGCTCCTGCGTCTGGGCCTCGAGCTCGGCATTGTTCTGCTCGAGCTCGGCCTGCTGGTGTTCGAGCCGCGCCTGCGAATCCTGCAGCGCGCGCGCCTGTGCCTCGAGCTCGTCATTGGCGGCGCGCAGCTCGTCGCCCTGGGCGGAGAGTTCGTCGGCCTGCTGGCGCGTCTCCTCGAGCAGGCGGGCGAGCGTGGCGCGGTACTGGGCCGAGCGCAGCGCCACCGCGATCATCGGCGCGAAGCGGGCGAGCGCGGCGCGCCGGCGCGCTGGCGGGCTCTTCAGGAAGCCGAGCTCCATCACCGCCTCGACGACGCCATCGGCCGAGGCGGCGGCGATGGTCAGGTGGCGCGGGATCGCCCGGCCGAGCGCCGAGCCGACATAGATGTAGTTCTCCGGCACGTCGGAGAGCTCGATGACGCTGCCGTCGCGGGCCGCCTGGCCGAGGAGCCCGTCGCCCGCCGTCACCGTCGCCGGCACCGGCGCATCGGCGGGAATGCCGTAGGCGGCCTGGCGGCGGAACACGCTCTCGTCGCGGACGAAAAGCGCCGCACTCTCGGCCTGAAGCGCCTCGCGCATCCTGTCGAGGATGCGGGCGGCGAGCTCGGAGGGCGTCTGTTCCCCGGCCATCGCCGCGCCGAGGCCAAGCTCGGCCGCCTTCAGCCATTCCTCGGCCTTCATCCGCTCGCGCACGACGATGAAGACATAGCCGCAGCCGGCCAGGATCCAGGCGATCAGGATGCAAAGCGTACGGTTGAGCTGCGCGAGGCCGGCGATCGCGCTTTCGGGCGCCGCGAGGTAGCCGACAACGATCAGCACGGTCGACAGCGCGGCAAGCGCCGGCGGCAGCAGCGGGCGGCTCGTGAAGAAGGAGAGCGAGATGGCGAGAATATAGGCGAGCCAGACCGCGGTCCCGAGCGGCAGCATCAAGTCGGCGGAAAACGCGCCGGCGGTGAGCGCGGCGAGGAGGGCGTAGAGCCAGGGGGCGATCCGCGCGTCGAGGGAGGGTTTCATGGGCAGGATCAACATATGGAATGCGTGTTGAAGACGAAAAGCGCCTCGCCGTAGCACGCCCGCGCCGGCACGTCCTGCCCCATGATCTTGCCCCTCGTGTCACGATCCGCGCGCCGGCCTGAGCGCATGACGGCGTTCCCTGAGGCAAACTAGAGGAGGCTCCCGCAAGGTAAAGGGCGGATGTCCACAATCGAGGAAGAGGATCGGCGCGGGTTTCGCCGGCGCTCGTAACCCGTTTGGAGGATGCCGCTCCTGCATGCCGCTGTATGATCGCCGGTCAATGCACCTGTCCATGACGCCTTCTGGAAGGTGTGCGCGGCAATCAAGAGGGAACGCGGAATGGCGAGGAACGTGCATTATGTCGGCATCCGGTTCTCGTATACGATCGCCGAAGTTCCCCTTGTTGGCGGCACCTATATCTTCGAGGAACCCACGACACGCCTCATCGACACTCTCAACGCGACGGGGTTGGGTGACGACGTCCTGAACCAAATTCGGTCTTTCGTCTCAGAGAGGCTCACAACCGTCAATTTGGTGGATTCAAGTGCCGATATCGGTATCTGGGAGCTTGTTGATGCGGAAAGCCAAGTCTACGGGTTCACCACTCAGGGCCTGCGTGTGCCCGTTCGGCATGGACGCCTCGAGATCGTGACGCTTGATGCAGCCTCCCCTTTCGATCTCGAAAGCAGGGCGCAGCAATACGAGGAAATCTCGGTACTTGACGATTTCGTAGGCAGAGAGGGAAGGGCCCGCTTTCACACCTATGAGTACCTCAACAAGTTCGTCGCCCCTCTGTTCACCTCCGCCTCCGACACCGTCGATTTCAACACGTTCACGACGGCCGACGCCGCCCTCGGGCTCGGCGACCATGCCTTTACGGGGGATGACACGGTCGTTCTTCCCTCGCGCGCCAAGGCGATCGAGATCGGATACGCCTACGCGGCCTTCGACGGTGGCATCGGCAACGACACCATCACCGGAGGGGATCTGGGGGAGATGATCTATGGCGGCTTCGGCGAGGACCGTCTGTCGGGAGCGGGCGGGGACGATACCCTCTATGCCGGCGATGCGCGGTTCTTCTTCGTCTCGCCCGACGACTCCGTCAACTGGCTTGACGGTGGCGCTGGCAATGACACCCTCATCGCCGTCACGTCCCAAAGGCAGATTCAGGACAAACTGACAGGCGGATCGGGCCGGGATACCTTCTACGTCGACGGACGCGACTATATCACGGATTTCGAGGTCGGGGAGACAGCGCATCTCTTCGGTGGCTCGTCGGTCGACAGGGCCATCATCTATACCGAGGCCGACTTTACGACGATCAGCTTCTTCAGCGATACGTTGAACAGGCTTGAAGCCCGCATCGCATTCGAAGGCCGCATCGATCCTGACGATTTTTCCATAACCTTCTCGAACGTTTTTGGCGGAGCGCCATCCGCCTCGATTACCTATTCGCCCAATGCCGAAGCCAGGGCGAGCCGCGCTCTCGAGGCGTTCTCGAAGAAACTGATCGACACATTCAACCTGCTGAAACCTGCCCTGGAATACGGTGCAGGCGAACTGTTCTCCAAAATCTACAAGAAGGCCCTGGAAAAATCCGCCGATGCGCTGAAAAAGAAAATCGTCAAAGCGATACTTGAAAACAGTGAAAAGCACATCGGAGAGGCAACGGCAAAAGCTTTTACTGACATGGCGGACAAGGCGTGCCAGAAAATCCTCAAAAACATGCTGAAGAAAAATGTCGATGAACAGCAAAAAATTCTGGACGCAAAGGATCTTATGCAGATATTTGTCGAGGTTTTACATCCCTTCGCTGGAAAATCTCTCAAGCTCAGCGAGGTTGTGATTAAAACCGGATTTGAATTCGCGATCCAGAATATCGACAAAGATTTCGATAGCAAATTTCTTCGCGCCCCCGACACCCGCGAGATCATCCGGCCCAAGGACAACGTCACCTTCAAGAACAACAGCTTCGAGACCTCCGACACCAAATACGGCTATGTCGGCACCAAGACGGGGCTCGATGCCTACAAGGCGAGCGCGACGAAGAAGGATGCGCTGATCTCCGGCGTCGACGTCGATCGCGGCCCGGCGGGCGTCGACACGATCAGGCTCGCCGACATTCCGGCCGCTGGCGGCACCGGACAGAAGAGCGCCGCCGCGCCGCCGCCGACGCTGCTCGTCGGCAACGGCCTTTCCAACACGCTGACCGGCAACCGCCACGACAACACGATCTCGGGCAAGCAGGGCAACGACGTGCTGACGGGCGGCGCCGGAAAGGACAGCTTCGTCTTCGACACGGCCCTGCGCCGCAACGTCGACACGATCACCGACTTCAGCGTGCGCGACGACACGATCCTGCTCGACGACGACATCTTCAGGGCGCTGCCCAAGGTGCCCGCCTCGGACAAGGACGGGACGATCGCGCTGCCGAAATCCGCCTTCGTCGCCAATGCGACCGGCAGGGCCGAGGATCGCGACGACCGGATCGTCTACAACCGCAAGGACGGAACGCTCTCCTACGACGCCGACGGGACCGGCGCGACGACGCCGATCGTCTTTGCGCAGATCGGCGAGGGACTGCGGCTGACGGCGGCCGACTTCCTCGTCATCGCCTGAGCGCGGCACGGGCGTCGGCGGCTCGGTCGCCGCCCTTGCCCGACGCGCCGTCCTTCGGCAGGATGGCGTTGCGGGAGGGCGGGCGAATGGAAGTCTCCAGGATCTACGAGGCGGCGGCGCTGCCGGAACTGTGGCCCGTGGTGCTCGACGCGATGACGCGGCGGACCGGCGCCTTTGGCTGCACGCTGATCACCGTCGACGAGGACATTCCGATCTGGATGTCCTCGCCGGACTGCGCCCCCACCTGCAACCGCTATCACCTCGACGGCTGGGCGGCGCGCAATCCGCGCGTCGACTATTCGATGCGCCACCGGCCGCCGGGCTTCGTCCGCGACATCGACATCTTCTCGCGCGAGGAGATCGCGGCCATGCCGCTGATCCGCGATTTCTTCATTCCCGCCGGCGGCGGCTGGGGCGCGGGGCTGATGATCCCGATGCCGAGCGGCGAGACGCTGGTCTTTTCCGTCGACAAGGCGTGGAAGGACGGGCCGCTCACCGACGACGCCATGGCCTTCCTCGAGGAGATGCGGCCGCATCTGTCGCGCGCGGCGCTGCTGACGGCGAAACTGCGCTTCGAGCGCGCCCGCGCCGTGGTCGCCGGCTTCGACGTCGCAGGCATCCCGGCCGCGCTCATCCGCGCCGACGGCGGCGTGCTCGCCGCCAACGACCGCTTCCAGGCGCTCGACCCGCCCTTGCGCATCGGCGCGCGCGACCGCCTGCATGTCGAGGCGGAAACGGTGCAGGCCCTGCTCACCAACGCGCTCCAGCGCCTCGTCGGGCGCGATTTCCGCATGCCGATGTCCTTCCCGCTGACCGGCGGCCGCGAGCCGATGGTGCTGCACCTGATCCCTTCGGCCGGCGAGGCGCGCGACCTCTTCGGCCATGCCGTCGCGCTGCTGCTCGTCAGCCTCGTCCGGGCGCGAAGCGCCCCCGACCGCACGCTGATCGCCGCCCTCTTCGACCTGACGCCAGGCGAGGCGCGGGTCGCCGGAGGCATTGCCGGCGGCCAGTCCCCGGCCGAGATCGCCACTCGTCACAATGTCTCGCGCGAGACCGTGCGCGCGCAGCTGCGCGCGATCTTCCGCAAGACCGGAACCACCAGCCAGGCCGCCCTCATCCGCCGCCTGCGCATCGATCTCGGCGATCCGACGGAGACGCAGGACTGACGCCTCTCCTCAGATCAGGAGAATATCGCCTGCCGAAAGGGTGATGGCAGTGGCGAAGCTGGCGATCTCGATCGCCTTGGCGCCCCCTTTGCCGTCGGCATCGAAGGAGAGGATCTGCAGGTCGGTATCGTAGAGGAACTGGGCGTAGGCCCGGTTTGCCGTGGCGCCGCTGCCGACGACGAACATGTGGGCGCCGAGCGGCCGGGCGCTCAGGTCCAGAGCGAAGCCGGAGGCGGAGATGGCGACGCGGTCGCTGCCCTTGGTGAAGTCGACGATGGTGTCGCCGCCTTCCGCGCGTGAGCGGTAGAGAAAGGTGTCGGCGCCGTCGCCGCCCTCAAGGAGGTCGCGGCCGGCGCCGCCGGCGAGCGTGTCATTGCCGTTACCGCCCGAGAGCCTGTCGGCGCCGCCGAGACCGCGCAGGTAGTTGTTGCCGTCATTGCCGGTCATCACGTTGGCGCCGCCATTGCCGACCGCGCCGACATGGGCGCGGCCGACGAGGATGAGGTTTTCCACCTGCAGCGGGATGGTCACCGCGCCGGTGGTGGAGATCGTGTCGATGCCGCCACCCGCTTCCTCGACGATGATGTCGCCGGCGGTGTAGCCATAGGTGTCATCGCCCTTGCCGCCGATCATCCGGTCGATGCCGTAACCGCCCTTGAGCAGGTCGTTGCCATCCCCGCCGGTCAGCGTGTCGTCGCCGTCGCCGCCGTTGAGGGTGTCGTCTCGCGCGCCTCCGTCGAGCCTGTCATTGCCGGCGCCGCCATCCAGACTATTGTTGGCGCTGTTGCCGGTGATGCTGTTGTTCAAGGCATTGCCGGCACCGGCCAGGGCTTTCGTGCCATCGAGAACGAGATTCTCGACATTGTCCACAAGGGTGAAATCGATCGTGCTGACGACGGTATCCGTGCCTTCTCCGGCAAGTTCGATGGTCTGAATGTCGGATCTGGTTATGCGATAGGTATCGTCGCCGGTTCCGCCCTCGAGACGGGCTCGAAAGACGGATGAGAGTGTGTCGTTACCGGCACCGCCGTAGAGATAATTTCCAGTAGCAAAGGAGCCACTGTTTCCAGATGTGGCGGCAAGGATGTCGTCGCCGTCATCGCCATACAGGGAGTTCAGTCCGTGGCTGCTGGTTATAATGTCTGAGCCCCCTCTGCCATGGACTTCAATTTCGCCGTATGGGTGGCCCCACAGGTCTATGACATTCGCCTGGTCGTTGCCCGAGGCGAATTGCCTTCTATCCTCGCCGCCCTGGATCACCAGATTTTCGACATGCTCGGGCAATGCTATGTCGGAACCGGTGACGATGGTGTCGATGCCGCTGTTTTCCCGTTCAGTGATGCGATCCCCACGCTGCCAGTAATAGGTGTCGTCGCCGCTGCCGCCGATCAACAGATCCCTGCCCTCGAATCCCCAAAGCTGGTCGTTGCCCTTGCCCCCTTCCAGCCGGTCGTCACCGTCGCCACCATAGAGCGTGTCGTTCCCGATATTGCCGATGATACGGTTGTTGGAGGCATTGCCTTGGCCAGTGGCCGCCGCAGTCGTCATGAAGGTCAGGTTCTCGACATTCTCGGCAAGCTCGACAGTGTTCACATAGGCATGAACCGTGTCGATGCCGCCGTTCTCGTCTTCGCCGATAACCACAATGGCGCCTGCGCCGATGATATAGGTGTCGTCACCGGCGCCACCGAACAGGTAGGCTGGCCCGCGCGCCTCAAGCGTGTCGTTGCCGCCCATGCCGTAGAGCGTCTTGATGCCGTTGCCTTCGGCGATGAGGATGTTGGCGGCATCATTGCCCGTTCCGGTGGTATCAGCGCCGCCGGTGAAAACCGGCCCACCCACCAGCGTCAGGTTTTCGACACCGATGCCAAGCGTGAAGCTGACCGACGAGACGACGCTGTCAATGCCGCCATTGGCCGCTTCGATCACCGTGTCGCCGGCATTGTCGACGAAATAGGTGTCGTCGCCGGCGCCGCCGATCATCCGGTCCTTGCCCGTTCCGCCATCGAGCCCGTCATTTCCGTTGCCGCCCGAAAGACGGTCGTCGCCGGCCCCTCCCTTCAGCACGTCGTCGCCATTGCCGCCGACGGCGGTATCGTCGAAGCGCGACAGCACCATCATGTCGATGCCTGCCGTGCCGGTCAGGTTGACGGCCGCGCCGGAAAAGCCGCGGATCGACACCTTGACGTCGCTCGTCCGGTCGGGTTCTCCGTCGGCGACCGCGACGAGACGCGCGGAATAGTCGCCGTCCGCCGCGTAGAGATGGTCGATCGCGACCGGCGTGCCCTCCGTTACGGGCGTGACCACCGTCACCGAACCATCGCCGGGAGTGAAGCGCACCTCGTCGCCGTCGGTCGCCGCCGTGAAACTCAGCCGCCTCTCCGGTGCGAGATCGAATTTCAGGCCACCCCCATTGTCCGAGAGCACATAGGTCCCATCGTCGGAAAAGCGCAGCGGCTGCCTGCCCATCGCCTGCGGCAGCCGGATCGTCTCGCCGGTGACGAGATCATGCACGAACAGCGTACGGTAGTCGGGTCCCCCCCAATAGCCCATGCCGTAGATCACCTTGGTGCCGTCGCGGCTGACGACGGGATCGCGGAAATCGAGGGGGTACGAACCCTCTTCCACCCCCTTCGTGATCAATGTCACGACACCGGTCTCCATGTTCTTCACATAGATGTCGCGCCCGGAATTCGTGTCGCCGCCCGACACGGCCGTTCGCGACGAGAAGGCGACGATCGTGCCGTCGTCCGAAGCGGAAAGAGAGTAAGTGTCGACGCTGGTGTCCGGAACAATGTCGATGACCTCGCCGGTCCGCGTGTCGAAGAGGTAAGACCTGCCACGGTCGAAAATGTCATCGTAATAATCGGCGACG
The DNA here is from genome assembly GCF_041928815.1 of Ensifer soli. NCBI lineage: Bacteria > Pseudomonadati > Pseudomonadota > Alphaproteobacteria > Hyphomicrobiales > Rhizobiaceae > Ensifer > Ensifer soli. The sequence goes on from NZ_JBHFEI010000011.1 coordinate 63,031, forward strand.
TAGAGGAAGCGCTCGTTCGCGGTGAAGCCAAGCGGGATGCCTTCGCGGGAACCGGGCACCTCGGTCACCTCGCCGGTGACGAGATCCTCGACGAACACCGCGTAACCAGTTTCAAGATCGCCGACGAAGGCACGCTTCGTCGCCGGCGGACGGGAGAGATCCCTGGCCGTCGCCGTCTCGACGCCGTCGACGGGCGCGGTGGTGCTGATCGAAAGCGTCGGGGCCGCCACGAAAATCCTCCCTGAACATTGCCTAAAATACGCGCTGATCATAGACGGGAAACCGCTTCGCCGCAAAGACGAGTGTCGCCTGCCCTCACCGCCGCCGCTCCAGCGCGTCGAGCATCGGATAGATGCTGAAGGCGGAGCGGGAGGCTTTTTCGGTGAGCCTGCGCAGATAGCCGCCCGGCGAGCGGATCGTCTCGGCGCGTTCCAGCATCGCCGCCACCACCACGGCCGCCGCGGCTGTGCCGAGCGCCGCCTTCGCCTTCGCCCAGGCATCCGGCGACACGCCGAGCATGGCGCGGACGAGATCGGCCGCCGCGATCAGATCGTTCCAGCTTGCGACGCCCTCGCGGGCATAGTCGACGATCGAGGGGCAGAGCCGCACCACCCGCGACAGGGAGAGCGCCATCTTGCGCTCCGGCGCCCAGGCGACGGCTTTGCCCTTTTCTATTTCTCGGCCGCTGGATTCAATAGCCTGTTGTGTCTTTGAATTCTGAATATGACGCTCGCCATGATGGTCATTGGCGCTCATTTCTTCATGGGAAAGACTTGAAAGATAGGCGTATTCCACATCGGCGCGCAGCCGCGCGAGATCGTCGCAGCGCTCCTGCACGCTGTTGATGCCGGCACGGGGACCAGGCGCATGGTTGAGCGCTGCGAACCGGACGGAAAGGCCCGGCCAGTCGCCGCTGCGTTCCTCCTCCAGGGCGGCGGCGATGATCTTGGCAATATCCCGCCGATGCAGGGTGACGGCCGCCCGCAGCGCCCGTTCGGCCCGGGCGCGGGCGCGCTCCGCGTCGGCCGCCGCCATGATCTCAGCTGCCTTCAGCGCCAGCGGCGCAAGGTCGAAGCCGAAGGCGTCCTCCACCGCGCCGGCCTCGTCGCGCCGGCAGTAACGCTTGCCATTGGCGCTGTCGCGGCGGAAGATCAGGCCAGCCTCGACGAGGGCCGCCAGATGGCGGCGCAGCGTCGCCGGCGCCATGCCGCGCGCGCGCATGGAAAGCTCCCGGTTCGACGGAAAGACGATGATCGCCTCCCGCCCGTCGAGCCCCCGCCCGGTGGTGAAAGAGACCAGCGCCTCGAGAAGCGTGATCGTCCGGTCGCCAAGGCCGAAGACGCGGCGCGCCTCGGTCAGCGCACGCAGCAATTGCCACTTGTCGGCGACCGCGCCGTCATTCGCCCCGTCTGCAAGGCCGCGCTGGCGCTCGGCCGTCTCGTTCTGCCGCCGGAACAGGCGCGCGGTCATCCGTCCGCCGCCGAAGGGCGTCGTCGCAATGCGTTCGATCATCGTCCGTCTCCTCGAACCGAGGCAAGCAGGACCCGAAACCGTCTGGATCGCGGAGAAAACCCATGGGAGAGGACAGGCCCCTCCCCGCATCGATGACCGCGGGCCGCCGCGCCTTTCCGGCGACGGCAAACCGTCCGGACACGGCGGCGGTCAGCCGCAGCGCCCGTCAGAGCCCGATCAGGTCATGCTCTCCCGCGCCGCGAACCGGGGTTCGGGGCAAAAGGAGACCCTCCGGCCGTCCGGAAGTCGGAAAGGCCGGGCAAAGGAAATGCGCTTCGCGGAGCAATGATGCCGCCGCGACGGTTGACTTTGTCCGCCGGAAGTGATTCTCTTGAATTGCTACATAGAAGAGGGGCTTCCGAAATGGTGACGTTTTGGGGGCCTTTTTTCTTGTCTCCGTGCGTCCTTTCCTGGGTTTCACCGTCTTTCCGGCCGGGCGGACCCGGTCGAATCGGCTCCGAAGCGTGGCGCAATCGTGCAGATCCGCGCCTTCACTTCCTGTCTTCGTTTCGCCGCATGCCCCCTCGCAAAACCGACATTCAGTTTTACGAGGCATGCTCCGGGTCCGGCCGCAGCCGCTGAAACGTGGCGCGATCGTCCGGATCCGCGCCTGCGCGTCGGGCGCCTGTTCCTACGCCTGTCGTTGCGCAACGACGCTGCGGGCGTTCGCGAGCCATGCCTTGCGCCGTCGGGCGCTTTCTTCCCGCATCCCGCCGCGCCGTTCATGTTCGGACCGCCGGCCTCCTGTCGCGCAAGGCCCGCCGCGGGGGCCTGCCTGATCCTGCCTCCTCCTCAGGCCGTTCCGTCCTGCGCCGCGGCGCGGGCGGCGAGATAGGCCTCGTAATCGGCGGCGATCCGCTCGCCGAGCGCTGCCAGGAAACCGGCATCGACGTCGTCGGCGAAAGCGAGGCTCACCGCCCTGCCCCTGCGCGTCACCCGGGCGACCAGCCGCCCGTCGCCGCGCCGCGCCGCGGTGCCCGGCTTTTCCGGCGCCGGCGGCTTCGGCCGCTTCAGCCGGTCGAACAGCATCTGGAAGCGCGTGTCGGTGTCGGCGGCGCGGAAGCGGGCGGAATGGACCTCGTCGATCGCCTTCTCGACCTCCGCGCCGTTGCCGTTCTCGAAGATCTCGGCGAGCGCCATCCAGCGCTCGCGCCCGGCCTTCGGCGCCGGGCCGACGGCATGGGCGAAGCGGATCGGCACCGCATCCGCCACCTGCATCAGTCGGGAGAGCTCGCTCTTCTGCACGACGAGCGCCTCGCCGATCAGCCGGCGGTCGAAGCCGCGCGCGGCGAGCGCCTGGGCAAACAGCGCCCGCTCGATGAAGGAGAGGTTGCGCCGCTCGGCATTCTCCTTGCCCTGGGCGAGCACGAGCTCGTCATCGGTGAGCGGCCGCACGATCGCCTGCACCGGCCGGCCGAGACGGCGGGCCGCCTTGAGCCGGCGGTGGCCATAGGCGACCTGATAGTGCTCCGGCCTGCCGGCGATCGGGCGCACCAGGATCGGCACCTGCTGACCGTGGTCGCGCATGCTGTCGACGAGCGCCAGGAAATCGGGATCGTCGCGCGCCTCGTCGCTCATCCGGTCGGCGACGAAGGAGGCCTCGACCGTCTCGGTCGACAGCGACAGCACGCGCTCGCCGCTCGCGAGCGCCTCGCGCAGCGCCCGCGCCTCCTCGGCCTCGCGCGTGATCGAGGAGAGCGACAGGCCCATCGCCTTGATCGCGCCGGACGCCGTGCGCCCACCCTGTCCGGTGTTGCCCTGTCCCGCATGACCCTGCCCGGCCTGGCCACCCTGCCCGTCCGGGCCGGAAGCCCCCTCCCCCGGCGCGACGAAGGGCGTCATCGACTTCTGCTCCGGCGCCGGCATCGACGCCTCGGGGCTAGCCGGGGCGATGTCGCCGCCGAAAAGCTGCTTCAGGGAATTCTTCCGATCGCGCCCGGCCATCATGCGCGTCCCCAGGCCCGGTGGATCAGCTGCTCGATCTCGGCATTGACCGCCTCGAGCGATTCCATCGCCCGATCATAGGTGCCGCGCGAGAAATTCTCGCGGCCGACCTCGTAGAGCGTCTGCTTGGTGAGGCCTGCATCGGAGATAGCGGTGGATTTCAGCATGGCGGCGGTCAGCACGCGCCCGCCGAAGAGCGAGCGCAGGAAGCCGACGATCTGCGCCTGCGGCGCGTCATGCGGCTCGAAGCGGGTGACGAGGTAGCGCAGGAAATCGAAGTTCAGCGTGCCGCCGGCCTCGCGCACGACGCCGAGCAGGTCCGAGGTCATGAACAGGAACTGGCTCATCGAGGCGACGTCGAGCATCTGCGGATGCACGGTGACGATGACGGAGGTGGAGGCGCAGAGCGCCGACAGCGTCAGGTAGCCGAGCTGCGGCGGGCAGTCGATGACGACGACGTCGTACTGGTCGGCGACCGTCGCGAGCGCCGCCTGGACGCGGGTGAAGAACAGCGTCGCCTGGTCGCCGGGGCGCCGTTCGGCCAGCGCCTTCGGCGTCGCATGCTCGAATTCCTGCAGTTCGAGATTGCCCGGCACGAGATCGAGATTGTGGAAATAGGTCTTGCGGACGATCTCCGACAGCGGCCGCGCCTCCGCATCGTAGCGGATCGCGCCGTAGATCGTGTCGTTGCCGGAGAGGTCGAGCTCCGGCTGGTAGCCGAACAGCGCCGAAAGCGAGGCCTGCGGATCGAGATCGACGGCGAGCACGCGAAGCCCGGTCATGGCGAGGTGCTGGGCGAGATGGACCGAGGAGGTCGTCTTGCCCGAGCCGCCCTTGAAATTGGTGACGGAGAGGACCTGGAGGTGCTCGCCGGCGGACGGATCGCGCCATTTGAGATAGGCGCGCGCCTTGGCGGCATTGCCCTTGGCGATCGCCTGCTCGGCGAGGCGGCGGCGCAGCGCGTCGATGTCGGCGAGCGTGTAGAGACGGCGCCCGCCCGGGCCGGTCGCGACCTCCGGCCCCTCCCCCGCAAGCGCGATCTGGCGGAGATACCCGTCGGAGACGCCGACGAGGCGGGCCGCCTCGCCGGAGGTGAAATGCCGCAGCGACTTGACCGAGGTCGGCGCGAACAGCCGGTCGCGCATCGCCTGCAGCTGGGCCGAAAGCGCGCGCGCATCGGCGGCGATCGCCTCGTCCGCCGGCGGCGGCATCGTCTCCTGTCGTTTGGCTTCCGGCATTCCCGCCACTCCATCCTTCTCGAACCCTGCGCCCGACCCGACCGCGGCTGCCACTATGCAGCGATTCTCGGCGGCGGGGATATACGGGGAAGGCGCGACCTACAGATTCTTCGACGGTTACGGAAAACCTGTGGATATTCTCGCCTCTCCGTAACAAACGGTGCGGGATCGTCCGAGTCGCGTCAAGCGGTTTTTGGTTAACGCCGGGTAAACGTCACCGCGCCCCAGCCGCGCCCTGGAGACGAAGGTGGGGATCCCGCCGCTCCGGCAACGGCCGGCGCGGCCCTCGGCCCCCGCGTCCCGACCACATGCTGCGCTGCGGCCAAATTGGGGCCGGTCGGCTTCCGGTGCCGTCGGCCCCGTGTTAACCTTCCGTTGACGTTTGCGACCCGGCCGTCCGTCTCGGGAGCGCGGGGGCGTCGGGGCGGCCTGCCGTCGGGCGGGGGCGCGCGACCCGGACGGCGATCCGCAACATCCATGTTTTTCGCCGGCCCCCGCGCGCGGGCCGCAGCTCATGATGAAGGGGATCGGCATGTTCGAGATGGCGGCCGCCGAGATCGAGATCGTCGGCGACATGGCGGGGCCGGGCGTCGAGTGCCCGCTCTTCCGGCTCGAAAGCGGCGAGGTGATCACGCTGTCCGGCCCGGCGCCCAAGGGCGAGGGCGCCTATGCGCTCACCGGCCGCTTCCTGCAGTTTTCCAACTGCATGCAGGGCCGCACCTTCCGCATCCAGCATTTCCGCCCGGCCAAGCAAGGATAGACCGTCATGGCACGCCCCACCGATCCCCTTTACCTTCAGCAGTGGCATTTCGGCCTGATCGGCAATATCGAGCGCATCTGGGACGAGTATACCGGGCGCGGCGTCCATGTCGCCGTCTATGACGACGGGCTGCAATATATCCATCCGGACCTTGCCGCCAATTACGACGCCTCCTTCCACTTCCGCTACCAGAACGTCACCTACGATCCGACGCCGATCGCCGACGACGACGCGCATGGCACCTCCGTCGCCGGCCTGATCGGCGCCGTCGCCGGCAACGGCATCGGCGGCGTCGGCATCGCGCCGAACGTGACGTTGACAGGTGTCAACTATCTCGAGGACATCCAGAACCGGTCACTCGAGATCGCCACCGCCGCACTGCGCTGGGCCGCCAATTTCGACGTCATGAACAACAGCTGGGGCCGCACCCCGGCCTATGCGGCGAACCAGTCGATCGCCGTCGATGGGAGCGTCTCGACCTCGACGCTGATCGACGCGGCCTACAAGACCGTGGTCGAGAAGGGGCGGGGCGGGCTCGGCACGGTCATCGTCCAGGCCGCCGGCAACGACACGGTCAACGCCAATGCCGACGGCGTCAACGCCTCGCGCTACACGCTGACGATCGCCGCCACAGAGCAGGACGGCTTTGCCGCCTCCTATTCCAATTTCGGCGTCTCGACGCTGATCACCGCGCCCGCCTCGGCGGTGACGACGGACCTCGTCGGCGAGCGCGGCAAGAACAAGACCGGCGATGCCGATCCGCTGCCCGTCGACTACCGCAATTCGTTCAACGGCACCTCGGCCGCGACGCCGACGACGGCCGGCGTCGTGGCGCTGATGCTCGAGGCCAATTCCGGGCTCGGCTGGCGCGACGTCGCCTCGCTGCTGGCGCTCTCGGCGAGCCACACCGGCTCGGCCTACGGCGCCGCCTTCGGCGGGCCAACGGAACGCGGCGGCTGGGGCACGCTCACCGCCGCCGGCTGGAACGGCGCCGGCCATGCCTACCACCTCTCCTACGGCTTCGGCATGCTCGACGGCTATGCCGCCGTGCGCATGGCCGAGGTGTGGACCGCGATGCGCGGGCGCGCCTCGACCAGCGGCAACGAGGTCAGCACCTGGATGAGCTATGACGGGCCGACGCTCACCCTCCCCGATGCGGGCGTCGACTGGAATTTCAACATGATCCCGGGTCAGGCATCGGTCAACTTCGCCTTCACCGACGCGATCGAGATCGAGACGGCCTATGTCACCGTCGATCTCAGCCATGGACGCGGCTACGACCTGCAGCTCTGGCTCGTCACGCCGGACGGCATCGAGCTGCCGCTGATGCAGAACGAGGACGCCGCTGTCGACAAGACCCAGACCGGTTTCAAATGGACCTTCGGCGTCGAGGCGCTGCGCGGCCTGTCGAGCGCCGGCACCTGGAAGCTCCTCGTGCGCGACACGCTGATCGACTATTCCGGCGTCTTGCGCAGCGCCAAGCTCGAGTTCTTCGGCGCGCCGGCGTCGGCAAACGACATCCACACCTACACAGGCAATTTCCTGGCGCTGCGCGCCCTCCAGTCGAACCGCGGCACGCTCTCGGACAGCAATGGCGGCGTCGACTGGATCAACATGGCGGCAATCCCCGGCGCGGTCGATGCGAGCCTTGCCGCCGGCGGCATCGTCCGCGTCGCCGGCACGCAATGGTTCCGGATCGCGGCCGGCGCCGACACGATCGAGAACATCGTCACCGGCGACGGCAACGACACGGTCACCGGCAACAGCCTCAACAACCGCATCCTCGGCATGCGCGGCAGCGACACGCTGTCGGGCGCCGACGGCAACGACACGCTGGACGGCGGCGCCGGCGCCGACATCCTTCGCGGCGGCCGGGGCGACGACACCTTCATCGTCGACCATGCCGGCGACCGGGTGTTCGAGGCCGCCAACGAGGGAACGGACACGGTCGAGGCATCCGTCTCCTTCTCGCTTGCCGGCCAGGCGATCGAGAACCTGGTGCTCACCGGCACCGCCGTCATCAACGGCACCGGCAATTCCGCCGCCAACACGATCACCGGCAACGGCGCCGCCAACCTGATCGACGGCGGGACGGGGGCCGACCAGATGCGGGGCGGCAAGGGCAACGACACCTATGTCGTCGACAACAGCCGCGACCGTGTCTTCGAAGCAAGCAACGAGGGCATCGACACGGTGCGCGCCTCCGTCTCCTTCTCGCTTGCCGGCCAGGCGATCGAGAACCTGACGCTCACCGGCACGGCCGCGATCAACGGCACCGGCAATTCCGGCGCCAACGTCCTCATCGGCAACGGCGCCGCCAACATCCTCGACGGCGGCACCGGCGCCGACCAGCTGTCCGGGCTCGGCGGCAACGACACCTATATCGTCGACAACGTCCGCGACCGGGTGTTCGAGGCGAAGAACGGCGGCACGGACACGGTGCGCGCCTCCGTTTCCTTCTCGCTTTCCGGCCAGGCGATCGAGAACCTGACGCTCACCGGCACGGCCGCGATCAACGGCACCGGCAATTCCGGCGCCAACGTCCTCATCGGCAACGGCGCCGCCAACATCCTCGACGGCGGCACCGGCGCCGACCGGATGGAGGGCCTCGGTGGCAACGACACCTATATCGTCGACCATGCCGGCGACCGCGTCGTCGAGGCGGCGAATGGCGGCACGGATACGGTGCTCTCCTCCGTCACCTTCTCGCTTTCCGGCCAGGCGATCGAGAACCTGACGCTGACCGGAAGCGCGGCGATCAACGGCACCGGCAACGGCTCCTCCAATGTGATCATCGGCAACGGCGCCTATAACCGCATCGACGGCGGCGCCGGTGCCGACCGGATGGAGGGACGCGGCGGCAACGACGTCTACACGGTCGACCATGCCGGCGACCGCGTCATCGAGGCGGCGAATGGCGGCACCGACATCGTCTATGCCTCCGTCGGCTTCTCGCTTGCTGGCCAGGAGATCGAGAACCTGACACTGACCGGAGCCGCGGCGATCAACGGCACGGGCAACGGGCTCGCCAACCGCATCATTGGCAATTCCGGCGCCAACCGCATCGACGGCGGCGCGGGAGCGGATGTGCTGACCGGCGGCGCCGGCGCCGACATCTTCCTCTTCACCTCGGCCCCCGGTGCCGGCAATATCGACCGGATCACCGATTTCTCGCCGGTGGACGACACGATCCGGCTCGACCGGAGTTTCTTCCCCGGCCTGTCGCTCAACGTGCTCACGGCCGAGCGCTTCAAGGATGTCGGCGTCGCGGGCGCGACGCTCGATGCCGACGACCGCATCGTCTACAACAGCAAGACCGGCCAGCTCTTCTTCGACAGCAACGGCAGCGACAGTGGCGGCTCCGTCCAGTTCGCCGTGCTCGACAACAGGCCGGCGCTGACGGCGGCGGACTTTTTCGTCATCGCGTGACGGATGCCTGATTGCCACGGCGGGATACTCCTGCCGCGGCCTTTCCCGTCCGGGGCGACGTTGACAGGTGTCAACCGCACCCGCCCGTCGGACGAGGCCGTTGCCGGCACGACGCCCCTCTCCGTCGACGGCAAACCCGTCGCCCGGCAAGGGACGGGCAGAGCGCCGCAGGAAGCGACGGGATCGCCGGCGACCGGGGCAGGGGCGCCGGATCACGGCCGGGATCCGGTGTGCCTCCCGCTCACGGACAGCCGGCGCCTTGCCCGCCCGACGGGACCGACCCCGCGAGAGAACAAGGGGGCGGCGAATCGGTCCGTCTTGCGCTATCGGGTCGAGGACGGGCGCGACGATGATGCGGCGCCGATGCGGAGACCGATGCCATGACCCTTGCCTCGTTCGATCTTTCCGGCCGCCGGGCGCTCGTCACCGGGGCGAGCCGCGGCCTTGGCCGCGCGATTGCCACGGCGCTTGCCGGCGCCGGGGCGGATGTCGCCGTCACCGCGCGCAGCGCCGAGAGCCTGGAGGAGACCGTCGCCGCGGTCGCGGCCACCGGACGGCGGGCGATCGCGCTGCGGCAGGACGTGCGCGACGCGGCGGGCGCCACCGCCGTCGTCGCGGAGGCGGGCGAAGCCCTCGGCGGCCTCGACATCCTCGTCAACAATGCCGGCATCGAGCAGGTTCGCGCCTCGCTCGACGTCGACGAGGCGCTGTGGGACCGGATCGTCGATACCAACCTGAAGGGCGCCTTCTTCGTGGCGCAGGCGGCCGCCCGCGCGATGGCGAAGGCGGGGAGGGGCGGCGCGATGGTCAATCTCTGCTCGCTCACCTCCTATGTCGGCATCCCGACCGCCGTCCCCTACGGCGCCTCGAAGACCGGGCTGCTCGGCATGACGCGGGCACTCTCGGCCGAATGGGCGCCGCTCGGCATCCGCGTCAACGCGATCGCGCCGGGCTATTTCCGCACGGCGATGACCGAGGTCTTCTATGAGAACGACGACTGGCAGGCGGCGATGCTCGGGAAAATCCCGCAGCGCCGTTTCGGCGAGGCGGGCGATATCGGCGGCGCCGTCGTTTTCCTCGCCTCGGATGCCGCCGCCTATGTCACCGGCCATTGCATCCCCGTCGATGGCGGGTATCTTGCTTCGATCTGACGCCGATGCGGCGCTTTGCTTCGCACATGCACAAATTTTAGGCCATAATTGCGCCCGCCGAGAAAAGTCGCAGCCCGGTTGACGATACCTGTCCATATTTGTATAGACAAGTTGGCCGGGCGGCGGAGAGATCCGCGGGCCGCAAGGCGTGATGAACCGGCCCGGGGCCGGCGCGAGGGGTGCCATGGCAATCGCAGCGGCTGAACATCGTCGGGCAAGCGAGGCCGCCGTTTCGGTGCGCGACGTCGGCATGCGCTTCGGCAAGGTGCATGCCGTGCGCAACGCCTCCTTCGACCTGCCGCAGGGAAAATTCCTGACGATTCTCGGGCCTTCCGGCTCCGGCAAGACGACGCTGTTGCGCATGATCGCCGGCTTCGACGCGCCGACCAGCGGCGAAATCTTCATCGGTGGCCAGCCGGTCAATGCCGTGCCGCCGCACAGGCGCGCGATCGGCATGGTGTTCCAGAAGCTGGCGCTGTTTCCCCACATGACCGCCGCCGAGAATGTCGCCTTCCCGCTGAAGATGCGCCGCAGCGACGCGCGCCGGATCCCCGACACGGTCGAGCGCTATCTCGATCTTGTCCGCCTCGGCGGCTATGGCGGCCGGCGGATCCACGAGCTCTCCGGCGGCCAGCAGCAGCGCGTGGCGATCGCCCGCGCGCTCGTCTTCGAGCCGGACCTCCTTCTGCTCGACGAGCCGCTGGCGGCGCTCGACCGGAAACTGCGCGAGGAGATGCAGCTCGAATTCCGCCGCATCCAGAAGGAACTCGGCGTCACCACGATCAACGTCACCCACGACCAGCGCGAGGCCCTCGTCGTCTCCGACGAGGTGATCGTCATGGATGGCGGCGTCATCCAGCAGAAGGCCGCACCGGTCAGCGCCTACCGCACGCCGGCCAATGCTTTTGTCGCCAATTTCATCGGCGTCACCAACTTCATCGAGGGTCATGTGAAAACGCTCGCGGGCCCGTCGGTGACGCTCGACGCCTCCCGCGGGCTGGCCCTGCCGGGCATCGCCGCCGGCGAAAAGCTGAGGCAGGGGGGCAGGGCGCTCGGTGCGCTGCGCGCCGAGCAGATCCGCATCGCCCCCGCCGCGACCGGGCTCGACCGCCTCGACGTCACCGTCGACGGCAGCGTCACCGACGCGATCTTCGAGGGCGAGCGCATCGTCTACGAGGTCGCCGTGCCGGCGCTCGGCGACATGCCGTTCCGCGTCTTCGACCACGATCCGGTCGGCCATCAGCAGTTCACGTCGGGGGAAGCCGTCCGCCTCGGCTGGAACGCCCGCGACATGCATGTCTTCAACACGTAAACCGGATACGGTTTCAGCCAGAGGAGAACGACCGATGACAGATGAGACATTCCCCACACCGGCGCTGCGCCGCCGCACGCTGCTGCAGGCAATGGCCGCCGCCGGCGCCACCAGCGCCTTCGGCTGGGAGAAGGCCTTCGCGCAGGAGCCGGAAAAGCCGGCGGAGATCATCGTGCGCGCCTGGGGCGGAAGCTGGGTCGACAGCCTGAAGGCCGGCGTCTCCGACAGCTTCACCAAGGCGACCGGCATCGCGGTGCGCCACGACCTCACCGAAGACAACGAGATCCAGCCGAAGGTCTGGGCTGCCGTCGCGCAAGGCCGCGTGCCGCCGATCCACATCAACTGGGACACGACCACCAACGCCACCAAGTCGGCGCTGCGCGGCGTTACCGAGGACCTGTCCGACCTGCCGAACCTGAAGGACGCGACCGACCTCGCCAAGCCCGTCGGCCTCGACGGCTACCCGATCGTCAACACCTACGGCTATGTCTACGTTCTCGCCTACCGCCCCTCCGCCTTCCCGGACGGCGCGCCGAAATCCTGGAAGGACCTGCTCGACCCGAAGCTCAAAGGCCGCATCGCGCTCTACAATGACGGCATCGGCTTCCACTTCCCGGCCCAGGTCGCAGGCGGCGGCAAACTCGAGGACATTCCGGCCAACATGCAACCGGCCTGGGACTTCATCGCCAAGGTGAAGGAACAGCAGCCGCTGCTCGGCGAGGACCCGGATTTCACCACCTGGTTCCAGAAGGGCGAGATCGACGCCGCCTGCACGATTTCGACCAATGCGCGCGAGGCCAAGAAGAACGGCATCGAACTCGCCTGGGTCGTGCCGGAAGAGGGCGCCAAGTTCGACACGGACGGCCTGTGGATCCCCAAGGGCCTGCCGGAAAACGAGCTTTACTGGGCCAAGCAGTACATCAACCACGCGCTGACGAAGGAGGCCCAGCAGGTCTGGCTCGACGGTCTCGGTCTTCCGGGCGTCATCCCCGGCGTCAACCCGCCGGGCGACCTCGTCGGCGATCCGTCCTACCCGACCACGGAAGAGGACTTCAAACACCTCATCCGCATCTCGTCGAAGGTGCAGGTCGAAAACGAGAGCCAGTGGTTCGCCAAGTTCAAGGAAATCATGCAGGGCTGAGGCCCGCATGAGGCCCGCGCGGGAGGTTTTCCGCGCGGGGCCGCCTTCTCCGTGACAGTCTTTTCAGGACGATGCCGATGCGCCGATCCCGTGTCGCCTATCCATGGACGTGGCGCGTCATGGACGGGCTCGAAGCCCTCGCCGCCCGGCTCTGGCCCGCCCGCTTCGACCGCGGCCTGCCGCTCTTGATGCTGCTGCCGGCGCTGCTGCTCGTCGGCGTGCTCGTCCTCGGCCTGATCCAGATCGGCGACACCAGCCTCCGGACGCTCGACACCTCGACCTTCCTGATGTCGGAGGACTACACGCTTGCCAATTACCGGCGGGCGCTGACGGAGACTTTCTTCGCCACCGTCGCCGGGCGCAGCCTGATCGGCTCGGTGATCGTCACCGTGGTCACGCTGATCTTCGCCTTTCCTTACGCTTACCTGATGGTGCGCACGCCCTCCTCGGCCTTGCGCAAATTCCTGCTGGTGGCGCTGTTTCTGCCCTTCTTCATCGGGCAGGTGGTGCGCGCCTATGGCTGGCTGATCATTCTCGGCAATCAGGGCATGGTGAATGAAGCCCTCGGCCTTGTCGGTGTCTCGCCGATGCGGCTGCTCTACAATTACCCGGCCGTGCTCTTCGGGCTGGTGCAGTATATGCTGCCCTTCGCCGTGCTGATGCTGGCGCCAGCGCTCACCGCCATTCCCGCCGAGCTGGAATCGGCCGCAAGCTCGCTCGGCGCCAGCTGGACGCGCACCTTCCGCCATATCGTGCTGCCGCTCGCGCGACCCGGCCTCGTCGGCGCCGGTCTGGTCGTCGTTACGCTCTCGCTCACCGATTTCGCCATTCCGGCGATCCTCGGCGGCGGGTCACAGGATTTCATCGCCAACGCCATCTACGACCAGTTCTTCCGCACCTCCGACCAGGGGCTCGGCGCGACGCTGTCGCTGCTGCTCGTCGCGGTCGGCTCGCTGCTCGTCGGCGTCGTCTTCCTGTTGTTCGGCGCCGGCACGCTGGCGATGACCGGAGACCGCAAATGACCGGCTCCTTGAGCAAGTCCATCACCATCTGGGCCTTTGTCGGCCTTGCCCTGCTGATGCTGTCGGCGCCGACGATCGTCGTCCTCGGCGCGTCCTTCACCTCTGGCAACATCATCACCTTCCCGCCGGACGGGTTTTCGCTCAAATGGTACGGCAAAATCGCGGCCGCCAGCGACCTGCGCCAGGCCTTCGTCCGCTCGCTGGTGGTGGCGGCGATCTGCACCCTCGTCGCCATTCCCGTTGGAACGCTCGCCGGCATCGCGCTCGCCAAATACCGCGTTCGTTTCGCCCGCTCGATCCAGATCTACCTGCTCTTGCCCTTCACCGTGCCGCTGATCGGCTCCGGCATCGGCATGATGCTGGTCTTCGGCGAGATGCGTGTGCTGGGCTCGCTCTGGCCCGTCGGCATCGCCTGCGCCGTCATCAACCTGCCCTTCATGATCTGGGCCGTGACGGCGAGCGCCAGCAATCTCTCGCCGGACCTCGAACTGGCCGCCGCCAATTGCGGCGCCCCGCCGCTTTCCCGTTTTCTCTACATCACGCTGCCCGCCGTGCTGCCGGGCATCATCACCGGCTCGCTCTTGATGTTCATCCTGGCGCTGAACGAATTCCTCGTCAGCCTGCTGCTGACCGATGCGAGGAGCGTCACCCTGCCGGTGCAGATCTACAATTCCATCCGCTCGATCATCACGCCGGATCTCGCCGCGATCTCGGTCGTGTTCATCGTCTCGGCCGCCATCGCCATCGCCGCGCTCGACCGCCTTGTCGGGCTCGACATCTTCCTCAAATCGAAGTGACCGGACGGCGGCAACGCCGGCATCCAAGGACGACCATCATGACGGACGTGTCATTCCACGACTATTCCACCCTCTCGGCCGACGGGAAGGCGGCGCTGCTGCGCCGCTCCGAAACGGATCTTTCGAGCTTCGTCGAGAAGGTGCATCCGATCCTCGAGGCGGTGCGGACGGAAGGCGATGCCGCGCTCGCCCGCTTCGGCCGCGACCTCGACAAGGCGGACGTCACGGAGAAGACCTTAAAGGTGACCGACGCCGAGTTCGACGCCGCCTTCAAGCTGGTCGATGCCAGCGTGATAGAATCCATCCAGTTCGGCATCGACAATATCCGGCATTTCCACGAGGAGCAGAAGCCGGAGGCGATGTGGCTGAAGGAGATCCGCCCCGGCGCCTTTGCCGGCGACCGGTTTACGCCGATCAAGTCGGTCGCGCTCTATGTGCCGCGCGGCAAGGGTTCGTTCCCCTCCGTCACGATGATGACCTCGATCCCGGCCGTCGTCGCCGGCGTGCCGGAGCTTGCGATCGTCACGCCGCCGGCGCCCGATGGTTCCGTCGACGCGGCGACGCTGGTCGCGGCGCGGCTTGCCGGCGTCGAGACGGTCTACAAGGTCGGCGGCGCGCAGGCCGTGGCCGCCGTCGCCTACGGCACGGAGACCGTCAAGCCGGCGTTGAAGATCGTCGGCCCCGGCAGCCCGTGGGTGGTCGCCGCCAAGCGGGCGCTGTCCGGCATCATCGACACCGGCCTGCCCGCCGGCCCGTCCGAGGTGATGATCCTTGCCGACGACACGGTGCATGGCGGGCTCGCCGCCCTCGATCTCCTGATCGAGGCCGAGCACGGGCCGGATTCGTCGGCCTATCTCGTCACCCATTCGCGCCGCGTGGCGGAAGAGGCGCTGGCGGCACTCCCCGACCACTGGGCTGAGATGTCGGACTTACGCGTCGGTTTTTCCAAAACCGTGCTGACCGGCAAGAATGGCGGCATCGTGCTGACCTCCTCCATCGAGGAGAGCTACGCCTTCGTCAACGCCTATGCGCCGGAACATCTGGAACTGCTCTCCACCGAACCCTTCCTCCATCTCGGCCACATCACCGAGGCCGCCGAGATCCTGATGGGCACGCATACGCCCGTCTCGATCGCCAATTTCTCGCTCGGGCCGAACGCCGTGCTGCCGACCAGCCGCTGGGCCCGCACCTTCGGACCGTTGTCGGTCACCGATTTCGTCAAGCGCTCGTCGATCGGCTATGTCACCGCACCGGCCTATCCGGAATTCGCCAGACATTCGCACACTCTGGCGCTCTACGAAGGGTTTTCGTCGCATGCGCTGGCGGTCTCCCCCTTGCGCGACAAATACCTGAAGAAGGACGCATGATGAGGGCCGTTCGCCTCTACGACGCGCTGGATCTCAGGGTCGAGGATATCGATCCGCCGGCAGCACCGCCGCCGGGGCATGTGAACCTTGCCGTGCGCGCCGCCGGCATCTGCGGCTCCGACCTGCACAATTTCCGCACCGGGCAGTGGATCAGCCGGCGGCCGTCGACGGCGGGCCATGAATTCTCAGGCCGTATCACCGCGGTCGGGGAGGGGGTCGAGGGTCTCGCCGTCGGCGACACGGTCGTGGCGGATTCACGCGTCTGGTGCGGGGAGTGCCCGGCCTGCGCCAGCGGCCGGGCCCAGATCTGCGAGGCGCTCGGCTTCGTCGGCGAGGTCTGCGACGGCGGCTTTGCCGACGCGGTGCAATTGCCGGCAAGGCTGATTTTGAAGCACGATGCGAGCCTGCCGGCGATCGTCGCCGCGATGGCGGAACCTCTGGCGGTGGCGCTGCATGCCGTGCGCCGGCTCGCCCCACGCGCCGGCGAAGCGGTGCTCGTTGCCGGCTGCGGCACGATCGGCGGGCTTTCGGCGCTGGTGCTCTCCGAGATCCATGACGGGCCGATCCTCGTCGCGGATCGCAACGCGACGCGGGCGAAAACCGTGGCGGATCTCGCCCGCGCCACGGTGGTCGACCTCGACAGGGCGGCGATCGATGCGGCGCTCTCCGGCAGGCGCCTGCGCTATGCGCTCGACGCCACCGGCAACATAAAGGCGATCGGGGTCATGCTCGACCTTCTCTCCGGCGGCGGCGCGCTGGCGCTGGTCGGCATCGGGCATGGCAAGCTGGATCTCGACCCGAACCTCTTGGTCGAGCGCGAGATCGGCCTTCTCGGCTGCCATGCCTTCGCCGACGAACTGCCGGAAGCGATCGGCCTGCTGCCGAAGCTTGCCGACCGGCTGATGCGGATGACCGAGACGCTGACGACGCTCGACGACGTGCCGGCCGCCTATCAGCGTCTCATCAACGGCGAGACGGCGGCGCTGAAGACGGTGGTGGCACTCGCCAGCTAAAGCGTGTCTTGCAAAGCTGTGCAGCGATTTTGCGAAAAGACACACGTAAAACAAGGACCTGAAGCGTACGAGCGACACTGAAAGATCGCGACACGCTTTCGGCGCGCGCCTTGCATTCAGGAGTGATGGACGATGGACACGCTTTCCGATTCCGCCTCGCCGCTCTACGAGAAGGTGAAGGATTTCGTCCTGACGAACATCGGCAGCGGCAAATGGGCGCGCAATGCCCGGCTGCCCTCCGAACATGCGCTGGTCGAGGCGCTCGGCGTCTCGCGCATGACGGTTCACCGGGCGCTGAGGGAACTGACCTCGGAGGGGCACCTGCGCCGCATCCAGGGGGTCGGCACCTTCGTCGCGCCGCCGAAACCACAATCGACGCTGATCGAGATCAGCAACATCGCCACCGAGATCCTCGCGCGCGGCAGCCGGCACCGCGCCGAGGTGATCGCGCTGGAGCGGATCGACCGGCCCTCGGCGGCGCTGCTGATCGCCTTCGAATTTGCCGACATCCGGCCGGTCGACCATTCGGTCATCGTCCATTTCGAAAACGACCTGCCGGTGCAGCTCGAGGAGCGCTACGTCAACGCCACCCTCGTCTCCGGCTATGCCGAGCAGGATTTCACCGCGATCGCCACCTTCGAATATCTGCAGACCGCGACGCCGCTGACCGAGGTGGAGCATGTCATCCGCGCCGAGCCGGCCGACGGCGAGACGGCGCGGCTGCTGCAGCTTCGCCCCGGCGATGCCTGCCTCGTCCTCGACCGCAAGACCTGGAGCGGCGCGGTCGTCGCCACCGTCAACACCTTCACCTATGCCGGAAGCCGCTACACGCTCGGCAGCCGCTACATGACCCGCAACACATGAGTGTCCCGATGACCGAAAGCCCGAGCCGCACCGCCGAGATCCGCCGCCTGGCCACGCTGCGCGACGGCCGCGCCGAGGCGATGCTCGCGGCACTTCTCGCCGATCTCTTCGGCATGCAAGCCGAAAACCTCGTCATCAACCACGACCAGTACAGCCTCAACTCGCTGAACGGCGTCTTCGACAGCGAGGACGGCGCCTTCTTCTTCAAGTTCCACCAGGAGGAAGGCGAGGAGGCGATGACCGGCGAATATTACCGGGCCGACATCCTCGCCCGCGCCGGGCTTCCCGTCGACCAGCCGGTGAAGATGTCGGTGCTGCCGGGCGAGCAGATCCTGGTCTATCGCCGCCGCACCGATCCGCGCTTCTCCGACGTGCTCCGGGCGCTCGATCTCGACCATGACGCGGAGAAGGCCGCCCGTGCGGCCGCCGCAGAAGCCGGCCTTTCCGACGCGGTGCTCGCCGTCTACCGCCGGACGCTGCATCCGATCACGCCGGCGCAGTCCGCCGCTGAGCCGGTGCACCGTCTGTTCCACGACCGCCTCGTCGACCTGCCCGAGGGCGCCTATCCGGGCGGGCGGCTGAAGACATTCTATGTCGGTCGGGACTTCGCCTTTCCGGGCGTCACGCTTGGCTGGGAGGAATTCTCCACGGCGACCATCCGCGTCAACGGCATCCGCTATGCCGAGACGGTCGGCCAGTTGTTCGATGCGGCGGTCGCGCGGCTGAAACCGCAGGCCCTCGCCGATGCCGGCGGCGTCACCGCCCATGGCGATGCCCACAATGCCAACGTCTGGTACGAGGAGGGGGAGGGGGGCCCGCGTCTTTCCTATTTCGACCCCGCCTTTGCCGGCGAGGCCGTGCCGACATTGCTTGCCGAGGTGAAGACGACCTTCCACAACGTGCTCGCCCATCCGCTCTGGCTCTACGACCCGGCCGTCGCGGCCGAACGCTACAGCGCCTCGGCCAGCTATGCCGGCGGCGTGCTCGACATCGAAACCGACTGGCGCCCGAGCCCGGTGCGGCGCGATCTCCTGCGGGTCAAGGCGGAGCGCCTGTGGAGGCCGCTGCTGTCGGAACTCGCCGGGCGCGGCCTGCTGCCCGCCGATTGGCGCCGCGTCGTCCGGCTCGGTCTCTTCCTCTGCCCGACGCTGGTGATGAACCTGCGCGCCGGCGCCACGACGCACAACCCGGTCTCTTCGGCCATCGGTTTTGCCGTCGCCGTGATGGCCGGATCCGAACCGCTGGACGGGAGCGACATCGTCTCCTTGATGTTTGACGCGATCGATCCCGCCAGGGCCTGATATCCCCGCGGCCGGCACCGGGACCGTCCGCGTGTCCTGCGTCCCGTCCCGGTCAGGCCTGGATGCCCTCGCCGTAGCGGTTGACCCAGGTTTCGAGGAAATGGCCGATGTCGCCGCTCGCATGGCTTCTCAGCCGCTTGCGGTAGAGGACGGCCATGACGCGCGCCGCCGTCGAGAACGTCATCTCGTCGAGCGGGCCGCTGCCGTTCCATTTCTTCGTCAGCCGGTCGGTGATCACACCCATCATGTTTTGCGGCAGGATGTCGGTGCAGGCGCTCATATGCTCGAAGACGGCGCGGATCGGCACCACCTTGCCCTCGAAGGTGACGACGGGCTCGGCCTCGCCCTCCTCCCAGGCCTCGTAGGTTTCGAGAGCATCGCGGAAAAGTTCATGAAGGGTGATCGGCGCGTGGCCCTCGTGAAGGGCCGGCAGGAATTCGCTCATGTCAACTCTCCTCTCATCACACGGATGGCGAGGATCAATGCGCGACGGGGAGGAAAGTTCCCTCGCCCAAATATCACATAAAAATCACAAAATCGCGTTACGGATCTTGAAAAGATCACATTTTCAGCGCATGAAGGCGCCGTGGGCGCGGAGGAGAGCGCGGCCCATGGCGACGGGATGGATTTTCGGTGAAACCGGACGACAGGCGGCAAGAGATCATGGATCTCCTGATGGAGGCGGGCAGCGTCTCCGTCGAGGAGCTGGCCTCGCGCTTCGGCATCAGCAAGATGACCGTCCACCGCGACCTCGACGATCTCCAGCTCGCCGGCCTTGTGCGCAAGGTCCATGGCGGCGCCTCCATCCAGTCGAGCCCGCAATTCGAGAGCGATTTCCGCTACCGCGAAAAGATCGCCGCCGGCGAGAAGCGCCGGCTCGCCCGCCATGCCGCCTCGCTGGTCGAGCCCGGCCAGATCGTGCTGATCGACGACGGCTCGACGGCCGGCGGGGTCGCCGCCTTCATCAGGGACATAAGGCCGCTGACGGTGATCACCAACAATCTCTCGGTGATCACGTCCCTAAGCGGCCTTCCGGGCATCACGCTGATCGCGCTCGGCGGCCAGTACAGCCGGAAGTTCAACGGCTTCTTCGGGATCGTCACGGAGGAGGCGCTGCGCGCGCTGCGCGGCGACATCGCCTTTCTCTCCTCGTCCGCCATCCAGGGCGCGGCCGCCTTCCACCAGGACCAGGAGGTGGTGCAGACGCGCCGCCTGATGATCCGGGCGGCGAGCCGCAGCGTCCTGATGGTCGACCACGGCAAGTTCGGCAGGCCGGCGCTGCATTTCCTCACGGGCCTCGACGCCTTCACCACCGTCATGACCGGCGAGGAACTTAATCCCGGCGAACAGAAAAGCCTTCGCGACGCCGGCATTCATCTCGTGACCATCAACAAGGACCTGTCCGGGGAGGACTGATGAGCAAGACGCAATACTGGGTCGGCACAAGCTGGAAGATGAACAAGACGCTCGCCGAGGCGAGGATCTTCGCCGACGGGCTTTCGGCCGCCGACGCCGACAATGATCCGCGCATCCAGCGCTTCATCATCCCGCCCTTCACCGCCGTGCGCGAGGTGAAGCAGATCCTCGACGGCAAGAGCGTCAAGGTCGGCGCGCAGAACATGCACTGGGACGATGCCGGCGCCTGGACCGGCGAGATCTCGCCGGTGATGCTGAAGGAATGCAACCTCGACCTCGTCGAACTCGGCCACAGCGAGCGGCGCGAATTCTTCAACGAGACCGACGAGGCCGTCGGCAAGAAGACCGCCGCCGCCGTCCGCCACGGCCTGATCCCGCTGATCTGCATCGGCGAGACGCTGGCCGAGCGCGAGGCCGGCCAGGCCGACGCCGTGCTGAGGCGCCAGACGGAGGTCGCGCTCTCCTTCCTCACCGAGGAGGAAAAGCAGGCGCCGATCCTTCTCGCCTACGAGCCGGTCTGGGCGATCGGCGTCAACGGCATCCCGGCCTCGGCCGACTATGCCGACGAGCGCCACGCCAACATCGCCGGCTGGGCGGAAGCAGCCCTCGGCCGGGTGATCCCGGTGCTCTATGGCGGCAGCGTCAATCCGGGCAACTGCGCGGAACTCATCACCATGCCGCATATCGACGGCCTGTTCATCGGCCGCTCCGCCTGGACCGTCGAGGGCTATCTCGACATCCTGAAGCGCTGCTCGGCCGCCCTTTGACACGACCATAACGAAAGGAAACACCCCATGAAGATCGCGATTGGCGCCGACAGCGCCGGCAAGCCGCTGCTCGACATCATCGAAGCCCACCTCGCCACCAAGAAGGACCTCGAGGTCTCCAACCTCAGCCAGTCCGGCTTCTACGCCGACCTGTCGAAGGGCCTCGCCGACACCATCGTCAAGGGCGAGAACGAACGCGGCATCCTGATCTGCGGCACCGGCATCGGCGTCTGCATCTCCGCCAACAAGGTGCCCGGCATCCGCGCCGCGCTGACGCACGACACCTATTCGGCCGAGCGCGCCGCCAAGTCGAACAACGCCCAGATCATCACCATGGGCGCCCGCGTCATCGGGCCGGAACTCGCCAAGGCGATCGTCGACAAGTGGCTGGAGTCGGAATTCGACCCGAACGGCGCCTCCGCCGGCAATGTCGACGCGATCAACAAGCTCGACGCCTGCAAGTAAGGGGCGGCCCGCCCTCCCTCGATCCCGAGACCGCGACGCCCGTTGATCCTCCTCTCGGGCGCCTCGCGAGGCGCTGATCCCGTCCCGGCCTGAAGCACCGCGGACGGGAAGCGCCGGACCTCGCCCGAACGCCGCCCCGAGTCTTGCTTGCGGGCGGCGTTTCACGTTTCGGAGGGCGGATCGAAGGGATAGAGCAGCCGGCCGAGGCGCCGCTGCCTGCGATCCGGCACCTCGCGGAAGAAATCGATCGGATAGGCGCGGTAATAGGCGACGTCCTCGGCTGTGCCGAGGCGGGCGATGACCGGGGAGACGACGGCCGGCAGCAGGTGGCGCCAGCCGAGAAGACCATAGGGGCCGAAGGCCCGCCAGCCCGGCCGGGCGGCGAAGGGCGACGGCGTCGTGGAACGCGCGCGCGCCGCGTCGATCCAGTCGAGCGCGCCCTCGAAGGTCAGCGGCCGAAGCGTGTCGGGATCGAAATAGCGCGGATAGAGGAGATAGGCCCCGGCAAAGAGCGCCTCGATCGTCAGCCGCCGGCCGCGCCGCTCGCTCGGCTGCCGGTCGTCGGTCAGACCCCAGCCGGCATAGAAGGGCCGGCCGGCGACGGTGACCGGCAATCCGCGCATCAGCGCCTCGAACCCCGACAGCGACGTGATCGTGTAGACGTGGTCGATCGTGGCGAAGGCGGCGGCGAGCGGCAGCGGCATGTCGAGCACGCGGGCGATGCCGCGCACCTCGTCCGGGTCGGAGAGGGCGGGCCGCACGCGGTTCAGCACGTCCGGATGCGGCTTGTAGAGGATCTCGGCCTCCGGGTTCTCGGCCGCCGCCAGCCGCACGAGGTCGTTGTTGGTCATCGGCGGGATGCAGCCGTAGCGGATCGAGGCGTCGTCCTCGACCTGGCCGATGACGAGGATGCGGCGGCGCGTCTTGGCCCCGTAGACGGCGGCGGCATCGACCGGCGCGGCGCCGGCATATTTGCTGATGCCGCCGCCGACGATGCGGGCGATGCCGTCGCGGGCGCGGGACAGAAGCGCCGGGTCGGCGTCGAAATCATGGGTCGACAGCAGGACTTCCAGATCCGAGGCGCGGCGCCCGTCGAAATAGGGGGTGCGGCCGTCAAGCGTCAGGGAAAGGGGCGGTGTGCGGCCGGCATGGCCGGCGACCGAGCGCAGGAAACCGTCCTCGACGCAGGTGACGCGGACGCCGCGCTCGGCGGCGAAGCGGAACACGGCGTCCGGCGCGTTCAGGCTCCAGACCATGATCTCGGCGTCCCGGTCCACGGCGATCCGCGGCGCCCAGTCACGCAGGAACGCATCCCCGCCGAGATGGAAGGGAACGGGAATGAAGCGCCGGTCGGGAAAGAAACGGCGCCAGACCGGCCGCTTCCACGCATGGAGATGGAAGGCGTAGGTCGGGATGCGGCCGGGCATCGAGGCGGGGCGCGCGGTCAGCGATAGGGGTCGGCGAGCGCCGCATCCGGGCGGCTGACCGGATATTTCCGCTTCGACACCGAGGAGGCGAGCCTGTCGGCGCCCTTCTGTTCGAGGAGCAGGCGGAAGCTGCGATGCATGCCGCCGTCGGAATAGGCGTGCAGCGTCGCGGGCGCCCCGTCCGAGAGCAGGTCGGCGACCTTCTCCTCGTCCGCCGCCTGCTTGGCGGCGATGCGCGGATCCGGGCCGCCGAGCGCCGGCGGGCAGGCGGCCAGCGGATCGGTCGGCTCGCCGCCGGCGAAAAGCTGGTCGAAGACGTAGCGCCGGCCGCAGACCGAGACCTTCGGCTGGCGGCGGTTCAGCTCGAAACTGTCATAGCCGACCTTGAGATCGCGCCAGAAGCCGTAATTCGGGTCGGCGCGGTTTTCCGCCATGTTCTTCGGCGTCATGCGGAAGGGGAAGGCCTGCACCTGGAACTGCGCCTGCCCGCCCTTCAGCGCCGTGTTGACGACGGCATAGATCTCGGAAATGCCCTGGTCGGTCATGGCGTAGCAGCCCGACGACGAGCAGGCGCCGTGCACCATCAGCGCCTCGCCGGTATAGCCGAGCGCCGATTCGAGCCGGTTCGGATAGCCGAGGTTGAAGGAGAGGTAGAACTGCGACTTCGGGTTCAGCATGCCGGCGGAGACATGGTAGAAGCCCTCCGGCGCCTGCCGGTCGCCAGCCTTCATCTTCGGCCCGAGCTTGCCGGACCAGCGGCACATCGGATAGGTCTTCAGCAGCGCGTAGCGGCCGCTCGCATCCTGCTTCCAGACCTCGAGCTCGCTCTCCTTCTTGAAGATGCGCACCAGCACCGGGCTTTCCGGCCGCATGCCGCGCGCCTTCATCTCGCGCACGAGCTTGGCCGGGATTTCCGGGGCGGCGCCGTCGAGATCCTCGAGGTTCATCGACATGCAGCCGGAGATCAGCGCCATGGCCGAGACGAGGCCGGCGGTCAGGGCGAAGCGCCGCACCCTCGCCGAGACGGCCGCGATGGCGCTCCCGATCCCGGCCGCCCGTCCCGTCGCATTCCGTCCCGTCATCGTCCCGCGCCCCTGAATTGTCCGCCTGCCGCGTCGCCCGAACGTCGCCTCGGGCCTGTTCTGCACCGGCAAGATTGCCCGAACTTGGTTATCATTCGTTAAAGATCGGTGTAAAGCATCGCGCCGCCCGCCTGCGCCTTGCTCTTGCCCCGCCATTGCGCCGGTTCTGCGGCAGAAAGCGCGCGATGGAGCGCCGATCGCGACAACATGCCTTGACGCGCGCGGCCTCGGACACGACCTCTTATCGGGACACGCCCGAAAAAGAGGATCGACGGAGGCGGCGATTGCCTCTATCCAATCGATTTAGCCCGATCGATGCGAGAAACGGCTTGCCTTAGCGCTGCCGGCGGGCCGCCACCGGCCGGAGGCGCCGAAACCATACCGAAGCGCAAGAATTTGCGCTAGAGCATTTCCCGCCGAAGCCTGATCGCGTCGGCGTCGGAGAATGCGACAAAAAGAAGGATTCAGAGCATTTCCGGTGATCCCGTGATCACCGGAAATGCTCTAGGAGCATGGCGACGGATCCGGGCCCGCAAGGGCTCGCCCGAATGCCTTTCGTCAACGGCAGCGCCAGCCTGCCCCGGAAACAACAAGGATAGACCAATGCCATCGAAGCTCGACCAACTGCGCGACATCACCACGGTGGTCGCGGACACCGGCGATATCGAGGCCGTGCGCAAGCTGAAGCCGGTCGACTGCACGACGAACCCGACGATCGTCTTCAAGGCGCTCGGCATGCCGCAGTTCGAGGGCGCCGTCTCCGACGCCATCACCTGGGCGAAATCGGCGAGCGGCACGCGCGAGGCGGTGGTCCAGGCGACGGCCGACCGGCTGGCGATCGCCGTCGGCGCCGCACTCGCCGAACTGGTCCCGGGGCGCGTGTCGACCGAAGTCGACGCCGACCTCTCCTTCGACACGGAGCGCTCGATCGAGAAGGGCCGCGCCATCATCGCCGCCTACGAGGCGCAGGGGATCGGCCGCGAGCGCATCCTGATCAAGCTCGCCTCGACCTGGGAAGGCATCCGCGCCGCGGAAGTGCTGCAGAAGGACGGCATCGACTGCAACCTGACGCTGCTCTTCAGCAAGGCCCAGGCGATCGCCTGCGCCGATGTCGGCGTCTTCCTGATCTCGCCCTTCGTCGGCCGCATCCTCGACTGGTACAAGAAGTCGACCGGCAAGGACTACACGCCCGAGGAAGATCCGGGCGTGGTCTCGGTGCGCTCGATCTACAATTACTATAAGGCGAACGGCATCAAGACGATCGTCATGGGCGCCTCCTTCCGCTCCGTCGGCGAGATCGAGGCGCTGGCGGGCTGCGACCGACTGACGATCGCGCCGAACCTGCTTGAAGAGCTTGCGAACGACCAGGGCCAGCTCACGCGCAGGCTCTCGCCCGACGTGCACGAGAAGGACGAGCCCGTCACCATCGACGAGAAGACCTTCCGCTGGATGATGAACGAGGATGCGATGGCCACCGAGAAGCTCTCCGAGGGCATTCGCGGCTTCGCCAAGGACCTCGTCGGCCTGCGCAGCCTGATCGCCGGCAAGCTCGACGCCTGATCCCCGACCCGAAAGGCCGCTCCCCGATGACGGGAGCGGCCTTTCGTTTCGCGGCTTACGCGCCGAGCGCGCGCTCGAAGACGCGCGACAGGCGCTCGGCGAAGGCGCGCGGGTCGTCCGGCTTGCCGCCGTCGAGGATGTGGGCCTGGTCGAAGAGGAGGCGCACGGCGTCCTCGCCGAAGGCCGTATCCGCCTTGCCCTTTTCCGCGATGGCGCCGATCAGCGCGTGATCGGGATTGATTTCCAGCACCGGCTTTGCCGCGCCGTCGATCCGGCCGGCGCCCTGCAGAAGCTTCTCCAGCGCCCGGTCCGGCCCGCCCTCCGGCGCGACGAGGCAGACGGCGCTTTCCGTCAGCCGGTCGGAGGCGCGCACGTCCGAGACGCTGTCGCCGAGCACCGTCTTTGCGAAACCGATGAAGCTTTCCACCGTCGGCGTCGTCACGCTTTGCGAGGAGGCATCCTCGCCCGTCTTGGCGATGCCGGCGAGGTCGGCCGCGCCCTGGCTCACCGACTTCAGCGGCTTGCCGTCGAAATCGCCGGCCATCGTCACCCAGAAACTGTCGACCTGATCGGCAAGCAGCAGCACCTCGACACCGCGCGCGCGAAACCCTTCGAGCTGCGGCGAGGCCTTCAGTCGGTTGAGGTCGTCGCCGGCGAGGTAGTAGATCGCCGTCTGGCCCTCCTTCATGTCCTTGACGTAGTCGGCGAGCGAGCGCCAGCCGTCGCCCGACGCGGTGGTGCGGAAACGCGACAGGCCGAGAAGCTGCTGTCGGCGCTCGAAATCCTCGTAGATGCCCTCCTTGAGGACGGCACCGAAGGTTTCCCAGATCGTGCGGAATTTTTCCGCGTCGCTCTCGGCAAGTTTTTCGAGCGCGGTCAGCACGCGGCTCGTCAGGCCCTTGCGCATCGCGCTTAGCACCGGGCTTTCCTGGATCATCTCGCGCGAGACGTTGAGCGGCAGGTCGGCCGTGTCGACGAGGCCGCGGACGAAGCGGAGATAACGAGGCAGCAGGCCGGCATCGTCGGTGATGAAGACGCGGCGGACATAGAGCTTCATCCGCCCCTTGCGGTCGGGATCGAAGAGGTCGAAGGGCTGGCTGCCGGGCACGAAAGCGAGTGCTGTGTATTCGTGCCGCCCTTCCGCGCGGAAATGCACGGTCAGCGCCGGGTCGTCATACTGGCCGGAGACGTTGCGGTAGAATTCGGCGTAGGCCTCCTCGCCGATCTCGCTCTTCGGCTTCGTCCAGAGGGCGGTGCCGTCGGCGATCTCGTTGGCTTCCGCGCCGGGCTTCTCGATCAGCGCGATCGGCACGGGGATGTGGCCGGACTGGGCCTTGACGATGCGCTCGACCGTCCATTTCGACGTGTAGCTCTTCGCCTCGTCCTTGAGGTGCAGTACGACGCGGGTGCCGCGCACCGGCGCGTCGGCGAGGTCGGCGGGCGCGATCGCATAGCTGCCCTTGCCGTCGGACGACCAGGAAAAGGCCGCATCGGTTCCCGCCTTGCGCGAGACGACGTCGACGCGGTCGGCGACCATGAAGGCGGAATAGAAGCCGACGCCGAACTGGCCGATCAGCTGCGTGCCCTCGCTCTTTTCCGCCGCCTCGATCCGTTCCATGAAGGCGCGGGTGCCGGAGCGGGCGATGGTGCCGAGCGCCTCGGCGAGCTCGGCGCGGTCCATGCCGATGCCGTTGTCCTCGATCGTCAGGCGGGCTTCCGCCTCGTCGAGCGTGATGGTGATGCGCGCGGCCGCGTCGTCGCCGAGGAGACCCGGCGTGCCGATCGCCTCGTAGCGCAGCTTCTCGCAGGCATCGGCCGCGTTGGAGATCAGCTCGCGCAGGAAGACGTCCTTGTCGGAATAGACCGAATGCACCATCATGTGCAGCAGGCGGGCAACATCGGCCTCGAATACGTGATGCTCGGGGGCAGGGCTGGCGGAGACGTCCGCCGTCTTCGTCTCGTCGTTCATTGCGGGTGTCCTTGGCATGCAGAAAAAACCGCGCCTGACTTGGCAAGCACGGCGTTGAAATTCAAGAGCGAAAATCGCGCCCGCCGCCGGCGCGACGGCTGCGGACCCGAGGGACGCCCGCGAATTCCTTCCTCTGCGAACCGGTGCCGTCGCCTTCGCCGTGGTAGAGGGGCCCCGCGGCCCGTCCGGGGCCGAACGAGCAGGCGAGCACGGCGCGGACTGCATGGCAGCCCTGCCGTCGCGGCGATTGTTGCGGGAGGGGGGCAATCCTATCTCCGGATCATGACAACGGAGATGAGAACGATGACCGCCCCGAAGACCAGTTTCCTTGCCCGCGCCGTCGCTGTGTTCGGCGCCGCCTCGGCCGCCGCCGCCGCCGTCGAGGGCAACCGCCGGCCGCGCGCCAGCGACCTGCGCACGCTCGGCATCGACCCCGAGAGCTTCCCCGGCGCCGCCCGCCGCTGATCTCGGGCGCCCGACACGGAAAACCCGTCGCGGATCGCCCGCGACGGGTTTTTTCATGGCTTAAGCGGTTCGGCGCCTCAGTAGTTCAGCGCGTCCTTCGACTGCTGGTCGGCAAAGGCCTTGTGCTCGGCCTGTTCGCGCCGGTTGTAGCGCACCGACGACCAGAAGGAGATGCCGATCAGCGCCGCGCCGCCAAGCCCGGTGATGACCTCCGGGATGTGCACCATGGTCTGGACGAACATGATAACCGAGAGGATCAGGATGGCGTAGAAGGCGCCGTGCTCCAGATAGCGGTATTCGGCGAGCGTGCCCTTCTCGACCAGCATGATGGTCATGGACCGCACATACATGGCGCCGATGCCGAGACCGATGGCGATGACGAAGAGATTCTGCGTCAGGGCGAAGGCGCCGATGACGCCGTCGAAGGAGAAGCTGGCGTCGAGCACTTCCAGATAGATGAAGGCGCCGAGACCGCCCTTGGCCGCCTCGCTCATGGTCTTCTGCGACGCGTCGAGCAGGCCGCCGATCACCTCGACGACGAGGAAGGTCAGGAGGCCGTAGATGGCGCAGTAGACGAAGGTCACCGCCTCGTCGCCCTCCAGCATCGAGGAGAAGATCAGCACCACCGAGAGCACGAAGGCGATCTCGACGCCCTTGATCGAGGCGACGCTGGAGATCTTGCGCTCGATCCAGGAAATCCAGTGCACGTCTTTCTCGGCATCGAAGAAGAAGTTCAGTCCGACCATCATCAGGAAGGCGCCGCCGAAGGCCGCGATCGGCAGATGGGCCTCGTTCATGATGCGGGCATATTCCTCCGGCTGGCTCGCCGCGAGGATGATCGCCTCGATCGGCCCGATCTTCGCCGCGATGACGACGATCAGCAGCGGGAAGACGATGCGCATGCCGAAGACGGCGATGACGATGCCCCAGGTGAGGAACCGGTGCTGCCAGACCGGCGTCATGTCCTTCAGCTTGTTGGCGTTGACGATGGCATTGTCGAAGGAGAGCGAGATCTCCAGCACGGCCAGCACGACACAGATGAAGAAGACGGTGGCCATGCCGCCGAGCGAGCCGGTCGTCTGCCAGCCGAGCCAGGCGCCGAGCGCGAGACCGGCGACGGTGACGATGAAGGCCCACTTGAAGTAGGAGAGCGTGGGCGTATCGGTGACGGGTCCGCTCATGGCCGCACCTCGACGGCGCGGGAAGGGATCGGGAAAAACGGCATGCCGGATGCGGCATGCGGGTCACGCATGGAAAGATATGTCATGGGATTGCCATCCGCCGGCTGCAATTGCTGGCGGTACCGACATCACGAGAGCGCCGTGAGACTCTCGCCAGAGGGGCCCGGCACCAGAGTTCGAGCCCGCCGCCGTCTTGATGTCGGTGAGCCACGGGTTAATTAGCAAGACCACGGGCCGCGTCAAGAGGCGATCGACGGGCAAGGCCGCGCCGCCGCCCTTGTTCCCGCCAATTTGCTGGATTGTTGCGCAGGAATATGCCAAAGGCCGGGCATCCGGATGAAAATTCAGGCAGACCGCCCATGACGGCCCAGATCGCCACGCCGCTTGCCGAGACCAGCAGCACCCGCAACGGGCTGATCGTGATGTTTTTCGGCATCCTGATGTTCTCGCTGAACGACGTGATGGGCAAGTGGCTGGTCACGACCTATCCGGTGGCGCAGGTCGTGCTGATCCGCAGCGCCGCGGCGATCCTGATCCTGCTGCCCTTCCTGATGCGCGGCGGGATCCGGCAGATCTTCTCCGTCGAACAACCCTTCGTCCAGGCGCTGCGCGTCGTCTTCTCCACCGCGGAACTCTTCTGCTTCTACCTCGCCGTCGCCCATCTCTCGCTCGCCGACGTGATGACCTACTGGCTGGCCGCGCCGATCTATGTCGCGGCGCTCTCGCCGCTGCTTCTCGGCGAGCGCGTCGGCTGGCGGCGCTGGAGCGCCATCGCGGTCGGCTTCCTCGGCGTCGTCGTGGCACTGGAACCGACGTCGAAGGCGCTGACCTGGCCGGCGCTGATCGCCGTTCTCGGCAGCCTCGCCTTCGGCCTGATGATGGTGACCGGGCGGATGCTGCGGGCGACGCCGGACGCGACGCTCGCCTTCTGGCAGCTCGCCGGCGCCGGCCTCGTCGCCGCGGTGTTCGCGCCTTCCACCTGGCTGCCGGTCGGCGGCGCCGATCTCGGCATGCTCTGCCTGCTCGGCGTGGTGGCGATGAGCGCGCACATGCTGGTCAACCGGGCGCTGAAGCTCGCCGACGCCGCGACCGTGGCGCCGCTCAACTACATGCTGCTCGTCTGGGCCGTCTTCTTCGGCTGGCTGATCTTCGGCGAGACGCCGCGCCCGGCGGTCGTCGCCGGCGCCGCCCTCATCGTCGGCTCCGGCCTCTTCATCTTCTTCCGCGAACAGCAGCTGAAGCGGCAAGGCCGGCTTCCGTCTTAGAGCGTCTCTCGCAAAGGTGTTCAGCGGTTTTGCGAAAAGACACGCGTAAAAACAAAGACCTGAAGCGTATAAGTGAATCTGAAAGATCGCGACACGCTTTAAGGGTTCACGGCCGCTGCACGCCGGAGACGGCGAGGAAGACGGAATAGAGCGAGCGCGTCGCGGCGATGAACAGCCGGTTGCGGCGCGGGCCCCCGAAGGTCAGGTTGGCCACGGTCTGCGGCACGAGGATCTTGCCGAGAAGCGTGCCGTCCGGCGCGAAGCAGTGGACGCCGTCGCCGGCGCTCGTCCAGACATTGCCCTCGACATCGACGCGCATGCCGTCCGGAAGCCCGGTGTCGACATCCGCGAAGACGCGGCCGTTTTCAAGCCGCCGCCCGTCGACGACGTCGAAGACGCGAATGTGGCGCGGCGCCGTCTCGTCGTGGCTGGCGGCGCTGTCGGCGATGTAGAGCTTCGTCTCGTCGGGGGAGAAGGCGAGCCCGTTCGGCTGGCGGAAATCGGTGACGACGGCGGCAAGGTCGCCGGTCGCGGGATCGAGGCGGTAGACGTTGCGGGTCGGTTGCTCCGGCTCCGACTTGAAGCCTTCATAGTTCGAGAGAATGCCGTAGGTCGGATCGGTGAACCAGATCGTGCCGTCCGAGCGCACGATCACGTCGTTCGGCGAATTGAGCCGCCTGCCCTCGAACCGGTCGGCCATGACGGTGATCGCGCCATCGGCCTCCGTGCGCGTGACGCGACGCGTCCCGTGCTCGCAGCTGATCAGCCGGCCCTCGCGGTCGCGGGTATGGCCGTTCGAAAAATTCGAGCGATCGCGGAAGACCGAGACCTCGCCGACATCGCCACCGGGCACCCAGCGCAGGATGCGCTCGTTCGGGATGTCGCTCCAGAGCAGTTGCTGGGCGTCCTCGAACCAGACCGGCCCCTCGGCCCAGCGGCAGCCGGAATAGAGCTCGTCGAGGCCGGCGCTGCCGACGATCAGGTGGCGGAAACGGGGGTCGCGGATGTCGAAGATCGAGGCCATGGTCGGATGTCCGGGTTCAGCGGGTGTTGCGGGGGCCGCCGGCGGCGAGGATGACGGCGATGATGATCAGGCCGGTCATGATCAGCCGTATGCCGGCGCCGAAGCCATAGGTGTTGAGCATGGAGACGACGAGGAACATGAAGAGCGAGGCGCCCCAGATGCCCGGCACGTTCGAATCGCCGCCGGCGACCGCCGTGCCGCCGATGACGACGACGGCGATCGACATCAGCAGGTATTCCGAGCCCATGTTCAGCGCCGCGCCGCCGGAGAAGCAGGCGAGCAGGTAGCCGCAGACGGCGGCGAGCACGGCGCAGAGCACATAGGTCGCAAGCCGGATCCCGTCGACGGGAAGCCCCGCCATGCGCGCGGCCGGCATGCTCTGGCCGATCGCGGCGATCGCCCGTCCGTAGACCGTGCGGTTCAGCGCGAGGAAGGCGGCGAGCGAGATCACCAGCGCGACGAGGGCGACGTTGGGGATGCCGAGCGTCGCCGAGGTGGTGAAGTCGGCAAGCACCGGCGGCGGCTTGATCCTCAAGCCCCGGTTGGTCCAGATCGCGGTCGACTGGACGATGAAGCTCATCGACAGCGTCGCGATGATCGGCGGGATGCGGAGCAGCTTGATCAGCGCGTAGTTGCCGATGCCGACCGCGACGCCGATGGCGACGGCGACGAGGAGGCCGGCGGCGACCATGCCGTCCTCGACATTCATCACCTTCAGCGCCACCGTGCCGGCGAGCGTCATCGTGGCGGGCACGCAGAGGTCGATATTGCCGGGACCGAGCGTGATGACGAACATCTGGCCGATGCCGACGAGGATCGAGAAGGCGGCGAAGGTGAAGGCCGCCTGCGCCACGCCGCCGGCACTCGCGCCCCCGGTGAAGGCGACGGTGACCAGGAAGACGAGGAGGGCGGCGGCGAACGACCAGATCCAGGTCTTCGCGGTGAGGGGCCTAAGCGCGTTCATCGGCCCTGCCTCCGCTTCTCCATGCGGTTCAGCGCCAGCCGCAGCGCCAGCACGATGATCAGGATCGCCCCTTGCGCGCCGATCTGCCAGTCGGGCGAGATGCGGAGGAAGGAGAGGAAGGAGCCGGCGAGCGTCAGCGTCAGCGCGCCGATGACCGCGCCGATCGGCGAGACGCGGCCGCCGGTGAACTCGCCGCCGCCGAGGATGACGCCGGCGATCGACAGCAGCGTGTAGCGCAGCGCGATGTTGGCGTCGGCCGAGGTGGTGAGCCCGACCAGCGCGATGCCGGCGAGGACGGCGAAGAAGGCAGCAAGCGCATAGGTCGCCGCGCGCGCGCCGGCGATCGACCAGCCGGCGCGCTCGACCGAGCGCTGGTTGCCGCCGACGCCGCGCAGGATGACGCCGAAGGCGGAACGCATGATGACGAGATGGGCGACGAGCGCGATGACGAGGCTGGCGACGATCGCCATCGGCACGAAAGGCGGCCTTGCCGTCATCAGGGCGCGCGCCCAGTCGGGCGCTGAGCCTCCGGGTGAGGGGAGGAGCAGCACAGCGAGCCCGCCCCAGACGAAGCTCATGCCGAGCGTGACGACGATGGAAGGCAGGTTGCGCAGGTAGATCATCACGCCGAGCCCGGCATAGACGGCAATCGCCGCGGCAAGGATGGCGACGCCGAGGAGCGGCTGGTCGCGCAGATAGGTGGCGGCGACGCAGGCGACGAAGCTGACGAAGGTGCCCATCGACAGGTCGAGGTCGTTCACCGTCATGATCAGCATCTGCGCGATGGTGGCGAGCGCGATCGGCACGGCGAGGTTGAAGAGGAGGTTGAGCCCGGTATAGCTCATCGCGCGCGGCTGCAGCCAGAAGACGGCGGCGAGCAGCACGACGAGCGAGAGCGCCGGGACGAGGAGGCGCAGCGTATCGGAGGAGAGGCTGCGCATCATGCGGCGACGCCCGCGAAGGAGGCGGCGAGAACGTTCGCCTCGGTGACGTCGGCGCCCGTCAGTTCGCGCACGATCGCGCCTTCCGAGAAGACGTAGACGCGGTCGCAGAGGCAGACCTCGTCCATCTCGGTCGAGTACCAGACGAAGGTGCGGCCACCTTCGGCTTCGGCGCGGATCATCTGGTAGACCTCCTGCTTGGTGCCGATGTCGACACCGCGCATCGGATCGTCCATCAGCACGGACGGGGCGCGGGTCGACAAGGCGCGGGCGAAGAGCACCTTCTGCTGGTTGCCGCCCGACAGCGACAGGATGCGGTTGTCGACGTCGTCGGTGCGGATCGCGATCCGCGCCTTCCACTCGGCGCCGAGCGCGCGCTCCTCGGCGCCACGCACGAAGCCGAAGCGGGCGCGGTCGGCAAGGGAAGCGACCGACATGTTGTTGAGGATGCTCCAGAGCGGGAAGACGCCGTTCAGCGTCCGGTCGCCGGCGACGAAGGTGACCTCCGGGTCGCGCTTCGCCAGCCAGTTGCGGCTGCGGGCGAGATAGAGGTCGACGAGCATCTCGGTCTGGCCGTGGCCGGCAAGACCCGCAAGGCCGACGATCTCGCCCCTGGCGGCGGAAAAGCTCAAGCCCCTGCCGCGCCGGGGCGGCAGGGACAGGACGGTCTCCCCGGCAACCGGAGCGCGCGACGCGCCGTCGCGGCCCTTGACGACGCTTCCCATCGCCTCGACCAGGCTGTGCTCCGTGAAGTCGGCGGCGGGACGGTCCGCGACGATGCGGCCGTCTTTCATCACGACGATGCGGCTTGCCGTCGACAGGATCTCGCCGAGGATGTGGGAGATGACGATGACCGCGCCGCCCTTCGCGACGAAGCCGCGGACATAGTCGAGCAGGCGGGCGGCGAGCGCGGCATCGAGCGAGGACGTCGGCTCATCGAGGATGACGAGGCGGGCCGGCGTCCCGGCCTCCGAAAAGGCGGTGGCGATCTCGACCATCTGCCGCTCGGCGATCGAGAGGTCGCCGACCGGGCGCCTCGGATCGATGCCGTGGCCGGGAAAGACCTCGTCGAGCTTGGCCCGGATGATCACCTCGGCACGGCCGCGCCAGCCCCAGCCGGACAGGCTTCGATGCATGACGCGGGTGTTCTCGATCACCGTCAGGTTGGGGCAGAGCGACAGTTCCTGGAAGACGCAGCGGATGCCGGACGCGCGCGCCTGGGCGATGCCGTAGCGCTCGAGCGCCACGCCGCCGGCCGCGATCCGGCCCTGATGCGGCGTCAGCCCGCCATTGATGACGTTGACGATCGTCGACTTGCCGGCGCCGTTGTGGCCGACGAGGCCGACGCATTCGCCGGGCATCACCGTCAGCGTCACCCCGTCGAGCGCCTTCACCGCGCCGAAATGCACGCGCGCGTCGGCGACCTCGACGACAGCACTTCCCGCTCTTTCCGCCATGAACCCCGATCCGCTTGCAGGAGACGCGGTCCCGGCGAACGCCGCCGGGACCGCGGGGAACGTCACTGCGCCGAGGCGATCACCTTCTGCGCGTCCTCGAGCGAATATTCGACATTGGCGACGCCGCCCTCGGGCGTGGTCTTCAGGCTGTCGTCGAGCGTCTCCTGGCTGATCGACAGGAAGGGCACGACGAGGTCCTTCTTGACCTCCTTGCCGTCGAGGATCTGCTGGGCGACCCAGAAGGCGAGCGTCGAGACACCCGGCGCGATCGAGACGGACATGGTCTCGTAACCGTTGGCGTCCTTCTGCTCCTTCCACCATTTCAGCTCGTCCTGGCGGTTGCCCATGATGATCGTCGGCATCGGCCGGCCGGCCGCCTTGATCGCCTCGGCCGCGCCATAGCCGTCTCCGCCCTGCGTCACCACGCCGACGATCTCCGGCAGGCTCGGCAGGATGCCGGCGACGGCCTTCTGCGCCACGTCCTGCGCCCAGTCGCCATGCACCGAGCCGACGATCTTGAACTGCGGGAACTGCTTGACCCCCTCATGGATGCCGGCGGAGATCTCGTCGTCGACGAAGACGCCGGCGAGGCCGCGGATTTCCAGCAGGTTGCCGCCGGCGGGGATCTTCTTCGAGAGATACTCGACCTGGCCACGGCCCATCTCCTTGAAGTCGACGGCGATGCGCCAGGCGCAGGGCTCCGTGACGATGCCGTCGAAGGAGACGACGGTGATGCCGGCGTCGCAGGCCTCCTTGACCGCGCCGTTCAGCGCCGTGGGCGAGGCGGCGTTGACGACGATCGCGTCATAGCCCTGCAGGATCATGTTCTGGATCTGGGCGGCCTGCTCGGTCGCCTGGTTCTCCGCCGTGGTGAACGGGTCGGCGGCGGCGACGACGCCGGACTTGACCGCCTCGCCGGTGACCTTCTCCCAGCTCGTCAGCATCGCCTGACGCCAGGAATTGCCGGCATAGTTGTTGGAAAGCGCAATCTTCTTGGCCGAGGTCTCGGCAAGGGCGGGCATGGCGGCGCAGGCAAGCGCGGCCGATGCCAGAAGCATCGTTCTGACGTTCATCATCTCTCTCCCCATTGATCCGATGCGTGACGCCCGGATCCGCTCCCGATCGCGGCTGACGCGCTCCTCTCCTCAGGAGAGCGCCCCGCGGCCGGCCGTCTCGGGCCGGTCGAGGGGAGGATGGAACACAATGCGGGGATTGTATAGTAACATTGCCGCAAGGCCTTTGCGGGATCTCCCGCAGAAAATGCGGGATCCCGCAGGACAGCGGCCGGTCGCCGGGCGCTTACTGAGGGCGCGGCGGAAGGCGGCATGCGGAGGAGGAGCCGATGCTCGGCGATCGGGTGAGGGAGATGGCGGCACCGGCGCTGCTCGAGCACTATCTCGGCATTTCGCGGCTGCTCGCCGGCCAGATGGAGTTCCGCTCGGCGATCCGCGCCGTGGCGGCGGAGATTTCCCACATCATCCCGCACGATCATCTCGACGTCTGCATCGTCATGCATGGCGGCACCTACCACACGGCCTACGAGAACGGCATCGAGACCGCTTGGGGGCGCGAGCCGCCGGCGCTCGTCTCCGGCAGCCCGATCCGCGCGCTGCTCTGGGGCGAGGTGCCCTTCATGATCACCGGCGACGCCTGCGTCGATCCGCGCTTCCATTTCGAGGGCGCCTTCGTGCAGCCGATCCTCGCCCACGGCTTGAGGAGCCGCATCCACGTGCCGCTGAAGGTCGAGGGCGACATCATCGGCGCGCTCTCCTGCTCGTCGTTTGACGCCGACGTCTACACCCGCGCCGACGTCGAGAGCGCCCGCTCGGTCGCCGACCTGCTCTCGCCCTATTTCTTCGCGCTGCGCGCCGCCGGCCAGGCGCAGCGCTCGGCGATCGTGGAGGCCGAGGCGCGCGCCCGCGAGGAAGGGCTCCGGCTCGGCGCGCTGAAGCTGACGGAGGCGCTGGAGCGCGAGCGCCAGCGCATCGGCATGGACCTGCACGACCAGACGCTCGCCGACCTGACGCGGCTCTCGCGCCGGATGGAGCGGCTGACGCGCGAGCACGAGGTCTCCGGCGAGACGCTGGAACCGCTGATGCGCAGCCTGCAGCACTGCATGCAGGACCTGCGCCAGATCATCGAGGAGGCCAAGCCCTCGGTGCTGCAGCTCTTCGGCTTCGCGCAGGCCGCCGAGAACCATCTCGACCGCGCCGTGCGGGACAGCGGACTGCCGCTTGCGCCGAAACTCCTCGACGAGACGGCGGGCCGGATCGACGCGCTCGACCCGACCGTGTCGGTGGCGCTGTTCCGCATCACGCAGGAGGCGATCAACAATGCGGTGCGCCACGCCCGCGCCGACAGCATCACGGTGCGGCTGTCGCTGCGCGGCGAGGGGATCTCGATCGAGGTCAGCGACGACGGCTGCGGGCTGGCGAAGCCGCGCCGGCGCGCCGGCGGCGGCATCGACAACATGAAGACGCGCGCCCGGCTGATCTCGGCCCGCTTCACGATCGGCCCGGGGCGCGACGGGCGCGGCACGACGGTCGGGGTGCAGCTCGCCCAGCCCGCGCGGCTGCCGGGAACCGTCGCGGGGGGCGAGGCATGAAGGTCCTGATCGTCGAGGACGACCCGCTGCACCGCTCCTACCTGCACGAGGCGGTCTCGGCCGCCCTTCCCGAATGCGACCTGGTGATCGAGGCGGAGAACGGCACGCTCGGCGAGAAGCTTGCGCGCGACCACAAGTCGGCCCATGTCGTCATGGACCTGCAGATGGCGAGCCGCAACGGCATCGAGGCGGCGCGCACCATCTGGAAGGAGCGGCCGGACACGCGCATCCTGTTCTGGTCGAACTATGCCGACGAGGCCTATGTCCGCGGCGTCTCGCGCATCGTGCCGGACGGGGCGGCCTATGGCTACGTGCTGAAATCGGCCTCGGACGAACGGCTGAAGCTGGCGCTGCGCTCGATCTTCGTCGAGGCGCAATGCGTCATCGACCGCGAGGTGCGCGGCATGCAGCAGAAGTCGCTCGGCCAGACGCGCGGCTTCACCGACAGCGAATACGAGATCCTCGTCGACATCGCGCTCGGGCTGACCGACCGGGCGATCGCGCGGCGGCGCAACCTGTCGCTGCGCTCGGTGCAGAACCGGCTGCAGGCGCTCTACGAGAAGCTGGAGGTCTACCAGACCGCCGGCATGGACGACGAGGAGGGCCGCTTCAACCTGCGCGCCCGCGCCGTCACCGTGGCGTTTCTGCGCAAGCTTTTGAACTACAGCGCGCTGGAGCGGGCGGAGGCCGAACTGGCGGACTGGCTGAAAACGGGGTGAGGGCTTCGCCCCGGGAGCCCGTCAGGTCCCTTCCGAACCAGGCAGGCTCCCGGCTCGTTTGGTGTCGTGTGTTTTTCGGGGCAACCGGATTCCACTTGGTCCCCGACACAGTCCAAAGCGCGCCGCGACCCTTCAGATTCGCTCCTACGCTTTGGGTCCTTGTTTTTACGCGTGTCTTTTCGCAAAACTGCGGCACAGCTTTGCGAGACGCGCTTTAGTCTCCGACGGGCTTCAGCGCATAGGGCAGGATGCCGCGCCGGTCGTGCGCGACGACGAGCCGGCTTTTCAGCGGCGGCACGGCGCGGCTTTCGCAATCGGTGCGGTCACAGATGCGGCAGGAAATGCCGATCGGCGCGTAGGCCGCGCGGTTGGCGAGGTCCATGCCCTCGGCATAGACGAATTCGCCGGCATAGGAGATCTCGCAGCCGAGCGCCAGCGCATAGTGCTGCTCGCCCCGGCGGAAGCCGCGCCCGCCCTTGGCGACGGGCATGGAGAGGCAGAGATAGCGCACGCCGTCCGGCGTCTCGGCGAGCTGGCGGTTGATCCGCCCCGGCGTCTCGAAGGCGCGGTGCGCGTTCCACAAGGGGCAGGCCGAGCCGAAGCGGGCGAATTGCAGCCGTGCGGCCGAATGGCGCTTGGTGATGTTGCCGGCGCGGTCGAGGCGGGCGAAGAAGACCGGCACGCCCTTTTCCCCCGGCCGCTGCAGCGTCGACAGACGGTGGCAGACCTGTTCGAGGCTGGCGCCGAAGCGGATGCAGAGGAGGTCGAGATCGTGGCGCAGGTCGCGGGCCGCGGCGCGGAAGCGGCGATAGGGCAGGAGGAGCGCGCCGGCGACGTAATTGTGCAAGCCGATGCGGCAGATCTCCATCGCGTCGCTGCTCCGGAAGCCGGCCCCTGCGGCGATCGCGTCGATGAGGGTGCCGGCATGGAGCTGGGCGAGCTGCAGCGCGATCTGGAAATCGCGCGTCGGCGCCGGAAGGTAGGGGTTCAGCGTCAGCACCTTCGCCCCGGCATCGAAGAGCCGCATCGGCGCCTCCGCGCCATCCTCGGCCCGGCGGATGCGCACTCCGTGCGCGGCTTCCAGATGGCGGACGAGAAGCGGATGGGCATCCGCCTCGCCGAGGCCGATCGTGCCGGCCAGCGCCTCCGCCGCCGTGTCGAGCTCGTGGATGTAGTTGTCGACAAAGTGGAAGAAGTCGCGCACCTCCTCGTAGGGCGTGCTTTCGCTCGCACCCGCGGCGCGGCCGAGGGTACGATCGAGGCTTGCGATCTCGTCGGACTGGTGGCGGTAGGCGCGGTGGCAGGCGATCAGCGCATGGGCGATGCCGGGCGCGTTCTGCGCCACCATCTTCAGTTCCTGCAGGCTCGGCGCATTGCCGGCGAAGAGCGGATCGCCGAGCGTCTCGGAGAGCGCCGACAGCAGCCGGTCGCCCTCGCCGGCAGAGAGCTCCGACAGGTCGATGCTGAACTTTTCCGCCAGCGACAGCAGCACGGCGGCGGAGACGGGACGCTGGTTGTTTTCGATCTGGTTGAGATAGGAGAGGGAGATGCCGATCCGCTCGGCGAACCGGGCCTGGGTGGCGCCGTTCGAGAGCCGGAGGTCGCGCACCTTGCGGCCGATATAGAGCTTGCCGATCGCCATTTCGCAACTTCGCAAAATACAACTACCTCTCATGTAAAACACACATCTTCGCATGATCAAGCATTCTCTTTCCCGCAGCGCGGTTTATGGAAGGACGGCCCCTTGCAGACAGACGGAAAAGGCACAGACGGCATGCGCGACATCCTCGAACAGCTCGAACAGCGGCGGAATGCGGCGACGCTCGGCGGCGGCCAGCGCCGCATCGACGCCCAGCACGGCAAGGGCAAGCTGACGGCGCGCGAGCGCATCGACGTGCTCCTCGACGAAGGCTCGTTCGAGGAGTACGACATGTACGTCACCCATCGTGCCGTCGATTTCGGCATGGCCGAGCAGAAGGTCGCGGGCGACGGCGTCGTCACCGGCTGGGGCACGATCAACGGGCGGCAGGTCTACGTCTTCTCCCAGGACTTCACCGTGCTCGGCGGCTCGCTCTCCGAAACCCATGCGCAGAAGATCTGCAAGATTATGGACATGGCGGTGCGCAACGGCGCGCCGGTGATCGGCCTGAATGACTCGGGCGGCGCGCGCATCCAGGAGGGCGTCGCCTCGCTCGCCGGCTATGCCGAGGTATTCCGCCGCAATGCCGAGGCGTCGGGCGTCATCCCGCAGATCTCCGTCATCATGGGGCCCTGCGCCGGCGGCGCGGTCTATTCGCCGGCGATGACCGATTTCATCTTCATGGTGCGCGACACGTCCTACATGTTCGTCACCGGCCCGGACGTGGTGAAGACGGTGACGAACGAGATCGTCAGCGCCGAGGATCTCGGCGGCGCCGGCACGCATACGAAGAAATCCTCGGTCGCCGATGCCGCCTTCGAGAACGACATCGAGACGCTGGAGGCGACGCGCCGGCTCTTCGATTTCCTGCCGCTCAGCAACCGCGACAGGGCGCCGGTCCGCCCCTTCCACGACGATCCGGCACGCATCGAGGCCCGGCTCGACACGCTGATCCCCGACACCTCGACCAAACCCTACGACATGAAGGAGCTGATCCTGGCGATCGCCGACGAGGGCGATTTCTTCGAATTACAGGAGGCGTTTGCGAGGAACATCATCACCGGCTTCGTCCGCATCGAGGGCGAGACGGTCGGCGTCGTCGCCAACCAGCCGATGGTGCTCGCCGGCTGCCTCGACATCGACAGTTCGCGCAAGGCCGCCCGCTTCGTGCGCTTCTGCGACGCCTTCTCCATTCCGCTGCTGACGCTGGTCGACGTTCCGGGCTTCCTGCCGGGCGTGGCGCAGGAATATGGCGGCGTCATCAAGCACGGCGCGAAGCTGCTCTTCGCCTACAGCCAGGCGACGGTGCCCATGGTCACTCTCATCACGCGGAAAGCCTATGGCGGCGCCTATGACGTGATGGCGTCGAAGCATATCGGCGCCGACGTCAACTATGCCTGGCCGACGGCCGAGATCGCGGTGATGGGCGCCAAGGGCGCGACCGAGATCCTCTACCGCTCGGAACTCGGCGATGCCGACAGGATCGCGGCGCGGACGAAGGAATACGAGGAGCGCTTCGCCAATCCCTTCGTCGCCGCCGAACGCGGCTTCATCGACGAGGTGATCATGCCGCGCTCCTCGCGAAAGCGCATCGCCCGTGCCTTCGCCAGCCTCAGGAACAAGCGCAAGGAACAGATCTGGCGCAAGCATGATACGATCCCGCTGTGAGCGTCGGATCCGGGCGTCCGCCGTCGACCCCACAACCATGCCAGCGACCGAAGAGTGTGACCGAATGGCCAAAGTTCCCGAAATGACCAAGCATCGCGGCTTTCCGGCGGGCCTCAGCGGTACGCAATGGCAGTTCACCCTTCGCCGCGCCAATCCCAAGGTCACCGTGCTCGGGCAGTGGAAACGCCATCCGAGCCTCGACAGGACGGTGGCGCTGGCCGACGCCGCCTTCCTGCATGCGCTCTGGCATTATTTCGGGCCGGAACCCTTCGAGCGCGGCAATCTCGATGGAGAGCGGCTGTCGCGGCTTCTGGGACGCGAGATCGTCCCGGCCGAGCGGACCTTCGATCCCGCCTCCTATCAGGCGCTGCTGAAGATCAATGAGAGCCTGGCACGGAAGAACTTTCCGCAGGCGTTTGACGACGTGATGGAAGTCTGACCCCCATGATCAAGAAAATCCTCATCGCCAATCGCGGCGAAATCGCATGCCGCGTGATCAAGACCGCGAAGAAGCTCGGCATCGCCACGGTCGCTGTCTATTCCGATGCCGACCGGAACGCGCTGCATGTCGAGATGGCCGACGAGGCGGTGCCTATCGGCCCGGCGCCCTCGTCGCAGTCCTATATCGTCATCGACAAGATCCTCGACGCGATCCGCAGGACCGGCGCCGATGCCGTGCATCCGGGCTACGGCTTCCTTTCGGAGAATGCCGCCTTCGC
Organism: Ensifer soli; assembly: GCF_041928815.1. NCBI lineage: Bacteria > Pseudomonadati > Pseudomonadota > Alphaproteobacteria > Hyphomicrobiales > Rhizobiaceae > Ensifer > Ensifer soli. The sequence continues at coordinate 105,215 of NZ_JBHFEI010000011.1, forward strand.
CGAAGCGCTGGAGAGGGAAGGCGTCGCCTTCATCGGCCCGCCGGTCAAGGCCATCGAGGCGATGGGCGACAAGATCACCTCGAAGAAGATCGCGGCCGAGGCCGGCGTCTCCACCGTGCCCGGCCATATGGGGCTGATCGAGGACGCCGACGAGGCGGTTCGGATCGCCGGCGCCATCGGCTATCCGGTGATGATCAAGGCCTCGGCCGGCGGCGGCGGCAAGGGCATGCGGATTGCCTGGAACGACGCGGAGGCGCGCGAAGGGTTCCAGTCCTCGAAGAACGAGGCGAAAGCCTCCTTCGGCGACGACCGCATCTTCATCGAGAAATTCGTCACCCAGCCGCGCCATATCGAGATCCAGGTGCTCGGCGACATGCACGGCACCACGCTCTTTCTCGGTGAGCGCGAATGTTCGATCCAGCGCCGCAACCAGAAAGTGATCGAGGAGGCGCCGTCGCCCTTCCTCGACGCGGCGACGCGCAAAGCCATGGGCGAGCAGGCGGTGGCGCTCGCCAGGGCCGTCGGCTACCATTCCGCCGGCACGGTCGAGTTCATCGTCGACGGCGCGCGCAACTTCTATTTCCTCGAGATGAACACGCGGCTCCAGGTCGAGCATCCCGTCACGGAACTCGTCACCGGCATCGACCTCGTCGAGCAGATGATCCGGGTGGCAGCCGGCGAAACGCTTTCCTTCCGCCAGGAGGACGTCAAGCTCGACGGCTGGGCGATCGAGAGCCGGCTCTATGCGGAAGATCCCTACCGCAATTTCCTCCCCTCGATCGGGCGGCTGACGCGCTACCGCCCGCCGGCGGAAGGCACGTCCGACGACGGCATCACGGTGAGGAACGACACCGGCGTGTTCGAGGGCGGCGAGATCTCGATGTATTACGACCCGATGGTGGCAAAGCTCTGCACCCATGCGCCGGACCGGCTTTCGGCGATCGACGCGATGGCGAACGCGCTCGACGATTTCGAGGTCGAGGGCATCGGCCACAACCTGCCCTTCCTCTCCGCCGTCATGCGCCACGACCGCTTTCGCGCCGGCAACCTGACCACCGCCTTCATCGCCGAGGAATTTCCCGACGGTTTCCACGGCGTCACGCCGGATGCGGCCGAAGCGCGGCTGATCGCGGCGGTCGCGGCCCTCGTCCAGCACCGGGTGCAGACGCGCGCCACCCATATTTCCGGGACGATCGGCAATCACCGCCGCGTGCTTACCGGCGCCTGGGTCGTCGGTTTCGACGACGGGAGCCTCGCCCTGACGCTCGAGCCGGCGGGAGCGGGCGCGACCGTCACCTTCGCCGACGGGACGATGACGGCGATCGAGAGCGACTGGCTGCCGGGCATGACCCATGCGCGCTTCGCCGTCGAGGGTGCTGCGGCCGGCATCAAGGTGGCGCTCGCGGGCAGCGCCATCCGGCTGCGCTGGCGCGGCATCGACGTGACGGCGACGGTGCGCGAGCCGCGCGTCGCCGCCCTTGCGACGCTGATGCCGAAGAAGCTGCCGCCGGACACCTCGCGCATGCTGCTCTGCCCGATGCCGGGCGTGGTCACGTCGATCCTCGTCGGCGTCGGCGACACCGTCGAGGCGGGGCAGGCGCTCGCGACCGTCGAGGCGATGAAGATGGAAAACATCCTGCGCGCCGAGCGCAAGGGCGCGGTGAAGCGGATCGCGGTCGCCGCCGGCGCCAGCCTCGCGGTCGACGAGCTGATCCTGGAATTCGCGTGACGGGCCGATGCCCGGGGAGATGACGGCATGTCGGAGAAGACGGTGAAGGACTGGGAAGCGCTCGCCGAGCGGGAAGTGAAGGCGCCGGCGGAGAGCCTCGTCTGGCAGACGCCGGAGGGCATCCCGGTGCGGCCGCTCTATACACGCGACGATCTCGACGGCATCGGCCATCTGGGCTCTCTGCCAGGCTTTGCCCCCTTCGTCCGGGGGCCGCGCGCGACGATGTATGCCGGGCGGCCCTGGACGATCCGGCAATATGCCGGCTTCTCCACGGCGGAAGCCTCCAACGCCTTCTACCGCAGGGCGCTCGCCGGCGGCCAGCAGGGCGTCTCCGTCGCCTTCGACCTCGCCACCCATCGCGGCTATGATTCGGATCATCCGCGCGTCGAGGGCGATGTCGGCAAGGCGGGCGTGGCGATCGATTCGGTCGAGGACATGAAGATCCTCTTCGACGGCATCCCTCTCGACACGGTTTCCGTGTCGATGACGATGAACGGCGCGGTCGTGCCGGTGCTGGCAAGCTTCATCGTCGCCGGCGAGGAGCAGGGGGTGGCGCGCTCCGCCCTGTCCGGGACCATCCAGAACGACATCCTCAAGGAGTTCATGGTCCGCAACACCTACATCTATCCGCCCGAGCCCTCGATGCGGATCATCGCCGACATCATCGCTTATACCGCGGCCGAGATGCCGAAATTCAATTCCATCTCCATTTCCGGCTACCACATGCAGGAGGCGGGCGCGACGCTCGTCCAGGAACTGGCCTTTACCCTTGCCGACGGGCGCGAATATGTGCGCGCGGCGCTGGCCAAGGGGCTGAACGTCGACGATTTCGCCGGCCGCCTCTCCTTCTTCTTCGCCATCGGCATGAATTTCTTCATGGAGGCGGCGAAGCTGCGCGCCGCGCGCCTGCTCTGGACGCGGATCATGCAGGAGTTTTCGCCGAAGAAGCCGTCCTCGCTGATGCTGCGCACCCATTGCCAGACCTCGGGCGTGTCGCTGGCCGAACAGGACCCCTACAACAACATCGTCCGCACCGCCTTCGAGGCGATGTCGGCGGTGCTCGGCGGCACCCAGTCGCTGCACACCAATTCCTTCGACGAGGCGATCGCGCTGCCGACGGAGTTTTCCGCCCGCATCGCCCGCAACACCCAGCTAATCCTCCAGCACGAGACAGGCGTCACCAAGGTGGTCGATCCGCTCGCCGGCTCCTATTATGTCGAGAGCCTGACGCAGGAGCTCTCCGACCGGGCCTGGGCGCTGATCGAGGAGGTGGAAAGCCTCGGCGGCATGACCAAGGCGGTGGCCGACGGCCTGCCGAAACGGCTGATCGAGGAGGCGGCGACGCGCCGGCAGGCGGCCGTCGACCGCGGCGAGGAGGTGATCGTCGGCGTCAACCGCTACCGGCTGGAGACGGAAGCCGAGATCGACATCCTCGACATCGACAATGCCGCCGTGCGCGCCGCGCAGGTGAAGCGCATCGCGGACACGCGCCGCCGGCGCGACGGGACGGCGGTCGAGGCGGCACTCGAACGGCTCGGCGCCGTCGCCCGTTCCGGCGACGGCAACATCCTCGCGGCGGCCGTGGAGGCTGCGCGGGCGCGGGCGACCGTCGGCGAGATCTCCGATGCGCTGCGTGCCGTCTTCGGCGACCATTCCGCCATGCCCGAGGTGGTCCGCGACATCTACGGCGACGCCTATGCCGGCGACCCCGAGATGGAGACGCTCGCCGCCCGGCTGAAGACGGCCGCGACGACGCTCGGCGCGGCGCCGCGTATCCTGGTGGCGAAGCTCGGGCAGGACGGCCACGACCGGGGGGCCAAGATCATCGCCTCGGCCTTCGGCGACATGGGCTTCGACGTCGTCGCGGGGCCGCTGTTCCAGACGCCGGACGAGGCGGCGGGGCTTGCCGTCGAGCGCAAGGTCCATGTCGTCGGCATGTCGTCGCTCGCCGCCGGCCACAAGACGCTGGCGCCGCAGCTCGTCGAGGCGCTGAAGGCGCGCGGCGCCGGCGAGATCGTCGTCGTCGTCGGCGGGGTCGTGCCGCGGCAGGACTATCAATATCTCCTCGACCACGGCGTCTCCGCCGTCTTCGGTCCCGGCACCAATGTCATGGAAGCCGGCCGCGCCGTTCTCGACCTCATCGAGGGCCGGCTGCGCAACGCCTGAGAGGACGAAGCGATACCTGCGAAAGCCGCCGGCGACGGCGGCTTTCGCGCGTCCGGCGCACCGTCCCGTCCCGAGCCGCACCGGCAATTTGCAAAGCCTTCGCAGATGCGGTATTAAAACTTGAGTTATTTATACAAGTTAACATCGCGTCCCGGCACTCCGCGAGCCCGCCCATGGCCTTCGAGCCCCGCATGCACAACAGGATCAGCGGTTTTTCCGTCGGCGGTTTCCATCGCCGCCACTTCGACGGCGTGGTCGCCGATGTCTGGGACGTCGATTGCGCGCCCTCGGCCGGCGGCACCTATGTCGCCGCCGATCCGCGCCTCTTCGTCGTGCTGGAGGCACGCGGCGGCGACCGGCCGCGCATCCGCCTGTCGCCGGGCAAGGGCGGGTCCCGGTCGGGGGCGACCGACATTTCCTACATCCCGGCGGAGATGGAGCTCGAGGCCGAGCTCAGCGACCTCTCCTTCGTCCGCCATCTCGACCTGCATTTCAACGTCGACGCCCTGTCGCGCAGGCTGAAGGAGGATCTCGACCCGCGCGCGCTGTCGACGCCGCGGCTGATGTTCTCCGATCCGCGCCTGATGACGCTCGCCGGGCTGATCGCCGCCGAATGCGCCAGTCCGGCCCCGCTCAACGATCTCTATGGCGACGGGCTGACGGTCGCGCTGTTCGTCGACCTGATGCGGCTCGTGCGCGGACCGGATGCCGGCCGGCGCAGCCGGCTCGCCGGCTGGCAATTGCGCCGCGCCACCGCCCATATCGAGGAAAACTGCCTGAGGAACGTCAGGCTCGAAGAGCTGGCGCAGATCACCGGCCTGTCGCAGTCCCATTTCAGCCATGCCTTCAAGGCCTCGACCGGCATGGCGCCGCATGCCTGGCAGATGCAGGCCCGCATCGGGCGGGCGAAGACGCTGATGCTGTCCGCCGACATGCCGCTGACGGCGGTCGCCACCGAGACCGGTTTTTCCGACCAGGCCCATTTCACCCGCGTGTTCCGCAAGGCCGTCGGCGTCACGCCGGGGCGCTGGAAGAAATCCCGCCTCACCTGATCGTGGCGGGGTCAAGGCGGCCGGGGAGAACCGGCAGGTTTTGCCAAGACCGTTCAATTTTCCCCGATCGGGACAAGCCGCGCGCAAATAGTTGATATAGACACTCATCTTATAAGAGGCCGGGAACCGCACGCGCCAATGAGTGGCGCGGGAACGCTCCGGCCGGGGTGAAAGACGAGATGGCGGACAGGCGTGAACGACGGACGATCAGGTTAGGGCTCGTGGCGGGGGTGGCGATCGGCGCGCTGGCGGCGGGATTGTCCGCGCAGGCGCAGGACGCGCAGTCGCCGACCGCGCTCGAACAGGTGGTGACGGAAGGCGGCGCGGGGAAAGGCGATGCCGAGGGCCCGGTCGACGGCTATGTCGCCCGCGATACCGGCACCGGCGCCAAGACGGCGACGCCGCTCTCCGACATCCCGCAATCGGTCTCGGTCATCGGCCGCAACGAACTCGCCGACCGCGGCGTCGTCACCAAGATCGACGAGGCGCTGCGCTACACCGCCGGCGTCTCCACCGAGCCGTTCGGTTCGGATCCCGACACCGACTGGTTCTATATCCGCGGCTTCGACGCGACGCAGACCGGCGTCTTCCTCGACGGCCTCAACCTTTTCTCCTATGGTTTCGGCGGCTTCCAGGCCGATGCCTACATGCTGGAGCGCGTCGAGGTGCTGAAAGGGCCGGCCTCCGTGCTCTACGGCGGATCGAGCCCCGGCGGCATCGTCAACCTCGTGCGCAAACGCCCGCAGGAGACGCCCGCCTTCTCAACAGAGATCGGCATCAACAATTTCGGCAACGCCTTCTTCGGCTTCGACGTCAACGACACGCTGAATGCCGACGGCACGATCCGCTACCGCGTCACCGGCAAGATCGCCGGCGGCGACAATTACAGCGACTATTCCGAGGACCTGCGCGGCTTTATCATGCCGCAGGTGACCTTCGCTCCGGATGCGGCGACAGAGGTCACCGTCTACGCCCTCCTCAGCGGCCTCGACCAGACCCATGTCGGCAACGGCTTCCTGCCCTATGAGGGCACGGTGACGAAGGCGCCCTTCGGCCGGATCGACCGCGACCTCTTCTTCGGCGAGCCGGACCATGACTATGGCCGCTCCGACCAGCAGGCGATCGGCTACGAGGTTTCGCACACGTTCGACAGCGGCTGGACGCTGTCGCAGAGCCTGCGCTTCTCCCACCTCGACAAGCGCGAGGAGCTCGTCTACCCCTATGCCTACACGGCGGACGACGATCTCGCCCGGCTCGGCTTCAAGCACCGGACCTCGGTCGACAGCTTCGCCGTCGACACCCGCGCCGAGACGGAATTCGACACCGGCGGCCTCAGCCACACCTTCCTCGCCGGCATCGATTATAAAAACTACCGGATCGACCAGATGCAGGCCTCCGCCTTTCCGGCGAGCGACCTCGATCCGACCGACCCCGTCTATGGCGGCGCCCTGCCGGCCTACAACACCTATCTCGACGGCGTGACCCGGCTGAACCAGGTCGGGCTCTACGCCCAGGACCAGATCCGCTTCGGCGGCGGCTGGATCGCCACCGTCAACGGCCGCTACGACCATGTCGACATCGACAATCAATCGCGGCTCGCGACCGGCTCCTACGATTTCGACGACGGCGCCTTCAGCGGCCGCGCCGGCCTCGGCTACCAGTTCGACACGGGCGTCACGCCTTACGTCTCGGTCGCGACCTTCTTCAATCCCCTGATCGGCACATCCTATACCGGCGGCGGGCTGAAGCCGGAGGAGGGACGGCAGATCGAGGCCGGGGTCAAATACGACCCCACCTTCCTCGACGGGTCGCTGACCGCCTCCGTCTACCGGATCGTCAAGGAGAACGTGGCGCTGACGCGGCCGGACTTCCTGCAGGAGCAGCTCGGCGAGGTGACCTCCACCGGCGTCGAGCTCGAAGGCAAGGTCCATCTCGACGCCCACTGGACGCTGCTGGCGAGCTACACCTACAACCACCTCGAAATCACCAAGGATCTGAACCCGCTGCTCGTCGGCAACCGGCCCTTCCTCATCCCCGAGCACCAGGCCTCGCTCTGGGCCGAATACAAGGTGACCGACGGCGCGCTCGAAGGCGTGAGCCTCGGCGGGGGCCTGCGCTACCAGGGCGAATCCTATGCCGACAACGCCAACACGAAGACGGTTCCCGGGGCGCTCGTCACCGATGCCGCCATCCGCTACGAAAAGAACGGCTGGCAGGGCTCCCTCAACGTCGCCAACCTCTTCGACAAGGACTATGTCAAGGGATGCCAGGGCCTCTTCACCTGCGGCTATGGCGACCAGCGCACCGTCACGCTGAAGCTCAGCAAGAGCTGGTGAACCCGACCCGGCCCGGCGCCCCCGCCGGGCCGGCCGAAGACAGCGCTTGGCAAACGCGGCGCGCGGGCGCATCCCGGGCAGCTCCTCCGTCGCGAAAGATGCGTGCGGACGGCGGGGACGGCCTTGCTCCCGGCGCGTTTCCGCGCCAGGACGTGTCGGGCGGGGCCTTGAGCCCGCCCCATCTTTCCCGGAACCGCCCAGCATGAATGATCTCGTCCGCCGCTTCTTCTCCTACTACCGGCCGCATATGGGCCTGTTCTATCTCGACTTCGGCTGTGCGGTCCTGTCCGGCCTCTTGGAACTCGGCTTCCCCATCGCGGTGAAACTCTTCATCGACACGCTGCTGCCGACCGGGCAATGGGGCCTGATCGCGCTCGCCTCGGCCGGGCTGATGCTGATCTACGTGCTGAACGGCGGGCTGATGGCGATCGTCACCTATTGGGGGCACATGCTCGGCATCAACATCGAGACCGAGATGCGCCGCAAGGCCTTCGATCACCTGCAGACCCTCTCCTTCGGCTATTTCGACAACCAGAAGACCGGCCACCTGCTCGGCCGGCTGACCAAGGATCTCGAGGAGATCGGCGAGGTCGCCCATCACGGGCCGGAGGACGTGTTCATCGCGGTGATGACGCTGATCGGCGCCTTCGTGCTGATGCTGACGGTCAATGTCGAGCTGGCGCTGATCACAGCGCTGGTGCTGCCGCTGACCGCCTGGGTGACGACGCGCTATGGCGGGCGGATGACGCGCAACTGGCATGCGCTGTTCTCGCGCGTCGGCGATTTTAACGCGCGGCTCGAGGAAAATATCGGCGGCATCCGCGTCGTCCAGGCCTTTGCCAACGAGGACCACGAGCGTGGCCTCTTCGAGCGCGACAACCAGAGCTACCGCTCGACCAAGCTCGACGCCTACCGGATCATGGCGACATCCACCACCTTCAGCTACCTCTCCATGCGCTTCGTCCAGATGGTGGTGCTGGTGGCGGGCAGCTGGTTCGTGCTGAAGGGGGAGCTTTCGGCGGGCGGCTTCGTCGGCTTCCTGCTGCTCGTCGGCGTGTTCTTCCGCCCCGTCGACAAGATCAATTCGGTCATCGAGAGCTATCCGAAGGGCATCGCCGGTTTCCGCCGCTACGTCGAGTTCCTCGACACGCGCCCCGACATCGCCGACCGCCCGGGCGCCGTCGACGTCTCGAACCTCAAGGGCGCGATCCGCTACGACAATGTGCGCTTCGGCTATCGCGAGGGCCGGGAGATCCTCGCCGGCCTCGACATCTCGATCGCCCCCGGCCAGACGGTCGCCTTCGTCGGACCGTCCGGGGCCGGCAAGACGACAATCTGCGCCCTGCTGCCGCGCTTCTACGACGTCACCGCCGGCGCGATCCTGATCGACGGCACCGACATCCGCGACATGACGCTGACGTCGCTGCGCAGCCAGATCGGCATCGTCAGCCAGGACGTGTTCCTCTTTTCAGGCACGGTGCGCGAGAACATCGAATACGGCCGGATCGGCGCAAGCGAGGCGGAGATCGTCGAGGCGGCGCGCCGCGCCCGGCTCGACGAGGTGATCGCCGGGCTTGCCGACGGGCTCGACACCGTCATCGGCGAGCGCGGCGTGAAACTGTCGGGCGGGCAGAAGCAGCGCCTCGCGATTGCCCGCGTGTTCCTGAAGAACCCGCCGGTCCTGATCCTCGACGAGGCCACCTCGGCGCTCGACACGGAGACGGAGCGGGCGATCCAGCAGTCGCTTTCCGAGCTTTCGGTCGGCCGCACCACGCTGGTGATCGCCCATCGGCTGGCGACCATCGCCAAGGCCGACCGCATCCTCGTCGTCAAGGACGGCCGCATCGTCGAGGACGGCCGCCATGCCGACCTCATCGCCCGCGACGGCACCTATCGCCGGCTGAACCTCATTCAGGCCGGATGACCCTTCACGGCGCCGGATGGGCCTTCAGATAAGCGATGACGTCGGCGATGTCCTCCGGCGTCTTCAGCCCGGAAAAGCTCATCTTCGTGCCCGGCACCTTCGCCTTCGGCCCGGCGAGATAGTCCGTCAGCGTCGCCTCGTCCCAGACGAGGCCGCCTTCGCCGGCGGCGATCATCGCCTTCGAGTATCTGTAGTCGGCGACCTGGGCGGCGGCGCGGCCGACGACGCCCATCAGATACGGCCCGACCCGGTTCTTCGGCGCGTCGATCGAATGGCAGGCGCTGCATTTGGCGAAGACGGCCTTGCCCCTGTCGGCATCGCCCGCGGCACGGGCGGGAAGGGCATGGGCGGAAAGGACGGCGAGACAGAGGGCGGCCGGCAGAAGGCTCGGGCGGATCAAGGACGGCTCCATGGGACGAAGGGACGGGGCGCGGACAAAAAGCCGACCGGCCCCCGTCCGATGGGCGAGGCAGCCGGCCGCAAGGTGCGCGGGGGCGGCAGGGCCGCCCTGCGGTCACACCGGCGGGAGCGCCCGCCGGTGGGAGGATCAGAGGGCCGGATCCGAGACGCGAGCGCCGCCCGGACCGGCAGGGAAGGACGGCTCAGATCGTGCCCGCCGCCATTTCCGCGGCGATGTGGTCGGCCTGGCGGATGGCGAGCGTGACGATGGTCAGCGTCGGGTTTTCCGCGGCCCCCGTGGTGAACTGGCTGCCGTCGGAGATGAACAGATTCTTGATGTCGTGCGCGCGCCCGTGCTTGTTGACGACGCCGTCGGCCGCCTTCTCGCTCATCCGGTTGGTGCCGAGATTGTGGGTCGAGGGATAGGGCGGCGTCGGGAAGGAGCGCGTCGCACCGACTGCGGCGTAGAGCGCCTCGCCCTGCCTGTAGGCGTGGTTGCGCATGGCCTCGTCGTTCGGATGGTCGGTGAACCAGACGTCCGGAATCGGCATGCCGTACTGGTCCTTGAGCTCGGCGTGGAGCTTCACCGCGTTCTGTTCCTGCGGCATGTCCTCGCCGACGATCCAGAGGCCGGCCATGTGGGCATAGTTGTCCATCGCCGAGGTGAACGAACGGCCCCAGCCGCCCGGATCGAGGAAGGCCGCCATGAAGGGCACGCCGAGCGCCAGCGTCTCCAGCTCGTAGCCGCCGACGAAGCCGCGCGAGGGATCGTGGCGTGCCTCGTCCCTGATAATCCCGGCCATCGTCGTGCCGCGGTAGAAATGCACCGGCTTCTCGAACACGGCATAGACCGAGCCGGTCGTATGGCGCATGTAGTTCTTGCCGACCTGGCCGGACGAGTTGGCGAGACCGTCCGGGAACATCGAGGAATGGGAGTTCAAGAGCAGCCGCGGGCTCTCGATCGAGTTGCCGGCGACGGCGACGATGCGGGCCTTCTGTTCGTGGAGCTTGCCGTCCTTGTCGGCATAGACGACGCCGGTGACCTTGCCCGTCTTGTCATGCTCGATCTTGACGACGTGGGAATTCGGCCGGACTTCCAGCTTGCCGGTCGCCTCGCCCTTGGGGATCTCGGTATAGAGGGTCGACCATTTCGCCCCCCATTTGCAGCCCTGGAAGCAGAAGCCGGTCTGCTGACAGCTCATCCGGTCGTCGCGGTCGGCCGAGTTGATCGCCATGTTGCCGGTGTGACATTCCTTGTAGCCGAGCTTGTCGGCGCCGGCCTTCAGGATCTTGAAATTGTTGTTGCCGGGCAGGCCCTCGATGCCGTTCGTCCGGGTGACGCCCATCTTGTCCTCGGCCTTGGCGTAATAGGGCTCGAGGTCGGCAAGGGTGATCGGCCAGTCGAGGAGGTTGGCGCCCTCGACCTTGCCGTAATGGGTCAATGTCTTGAACTCGTGCTCCTGGAAGCGCAGCGACGCGCCGGCCCAGTGGGTCGTCGTGCCGCCGACCGCCTTGACGATCCAGGCCGGCAGGTTGGGGAAATCCTTGTGGACGCGCCAGCCGCCGCCGGTGGTGCGGTGGTCGAGCCAGGCGAGCTGGGCGAAACTGTCCCATTCGTCGTTGATGAAGTCCTCGTGCTCGATGCGGGAGCCCGCCTCGAGGACGACGACGTCGATGCCCTTCTGTGCCAGTTCGTTGCCGAGCGTGCCGCCGCCCGCGCCCGAACCGATGATGACGACGACGCCGTCGTCGTTGAGATCGTATTTGGCTGCCATGCTGTCCTCCCGGAATCTCTTCGGAACCCGACATCGCGCGCCGTCCCTCCCGGACGGCGATCCGCGCGCGTCAGAGCCACTCGATGTCGTTGAAGCCGCGCTCGATATAGCCGCCCTTCGAATAGGATTCGCCCTCATAGCCGAAGATCGGCCAGATCTCCTTCTGATTGTAGAGACTGACGACGAGGTCGCCGCGCACGGCCTGGAAGAAGGGCGTGGTCTCGACCGCCTTCAGGATGGCGACGCGGTCGTCCTCCCAGCCGAGCCCGCGATAGCCGCCGGCGCCGGCGCGGCTGTCGAGATCGGCGATGCCGTCCTCGATCAGCGTCTTGTGGGCGGGATCCTTGCCGGCTTTGGCGTCGTGGCCCTTGACGGCAAGCGCATAATATTTGTCGGAGAGCTGATCGTGCGGATAGATGTCGCGGGCGAGCCGGATCAGGGTCGCCATGGTCTCCGGCTTCAGCGCCGACGTCTCCATGCCCCAGGCATGTTCGGGGCTGATGACGGCGCTGCCGGAAATGACGAGGGCGGCGCCGATGCCGCCGCGCTTCAGGAGCTCGCGGCGCGAAAGCCCGCCGCCCGGCGTAGCGTGGTGGATGGTGGTCATGCTGTCTCCTCCTTGGTGTTGGCCTCGCCGCGCCGGCCCTCCCGCCGGCGGCGGCGCGGCGTTACTTGAAGCGCCCGTGCCGCTGCAGCACCTCGATCTTGTAGCCGTCGGGATCGGCGATGAAGAAGAAGCGGGCGAGAAGCGCGCCGTCGCGGTTGAATTCGACGATCTTGCCGGGGTTGAGGTCGGCTGCGGCGATCCGCGCATGCTCGGCGTCGAGATCGGACACGGAGACGGCGAGATGGCCGTAGCCGTCGCCGAGCGCATAGGGTTCGGTCCGCCCCTTGTTGATCGTCAGCTCGACCTCGAAGTCGCTCTCCGCATTGCTCATGTAGACGAGGGTGAACGTGTCGAAATCGAGCCGGTCGGCGATCTTGAGGCCGAAGGCGGCATCGTAGAAGGCGACGGAGCGCGCCTCGTCCAGAACCCGGATCATGCTGTGTATCGTCTTCGCCACGTCTTGCTCCCGCAGGCATTGCACCATCTGCGCAAACTGTGCCGCCAAAGCCGGCGATGCGGGTAGCAGCCGGTTACCGCAGGCGAAAATTTGTCGTTTCACCCGGTCCTTCGACAAAAATCATGCGGGATCTACGATCAACGGAGAAATTGACCGCCGATTTGACCGGCAGCATAATGATCGCACAACAAAAAAGGAGGAGCATGCCATGTGTGAAGTCTTTGCCGGACAGGACCCGGAACGCTACCGTCCCGTCAACCGCTCGGTGCGCATCGGCGGGCATTCGACCAGCATCCAGATCGAGGCGGCCTTCTGGGACCTCGTCGACGAGATCGCCGCCGGGCAGGGCCTGTCGACCTCGCGTTTCCTGTCGACGCTGCACGACGAGGCACTCGGCATCAACGGCAGCGTGCCGAACTTCGCCTCGCTGCTCAGGACGAGCTGTCTCATCTACCTGATGAGCAACGAGCGAAAACCGGGGAGCGCGCCGGCGCCGCTGCACATCATCGCCGCGGAATAGCCAGGCTCGGGAACGACGCGCGGCGCCGTCAGGGGAGAAGAGGCGGTGCCGCGACGCCCGAAGGACCGTAGAGGCCGATATCGTCGGGCACGCCGATCGGCGATGAGGCATCCTCGTCGCTCCCGCGTTTCAGCGTCTCGGCCTTGTCCTCCAGCGCGCGGGTCAGCCGGTCGTTCTTCTCCGGGTCTCCGGCGCTTTCGATGACGTCGGCAAGCGAAACGCCGAGCCTGTCGAGGCCGAGTTCCTTTTCGAGCTGCATCACCGCCTGCGGCCCGCCTTCGAGCTGCAGCCGGCCATAGGCCTTGCGCATCGCGTCGACGAAATCGTCGCGCGAGGCGTAATCGTCCTGGTTGACGCCGAGCGCCTTGCCGGTGCGGTCGATCAGGTCGAGCTTCTGCTTGTTGACGTTCACGTTGTCGAGGCCGAACATCTTTTCCGAGATCGCCGACTGCGCCTGCGTCGGCTGGGTGCTGGCACCGATCCGCGGCGTCCGGCCATTGGCGATCGCGACGAGATCGTCGCCTGCGGATCCGGCAGCCGCGGCGGCCGCCACCGGGCCGGCCTGCTGCAGGATGAGGAGGGCCGCGGATGCGGTGCCGGAAATGCGCGTCACTGTCTCTCCCATGGCGGCCGGTTCGTCCCGTCAATGGGGGAAGGCCGCGATCGTTCCGCCATCCTGCGGGAAGCATGCCGGTGCGCACCGAATCTGGCAGGAAAACCTTAACGCAACCTCTTTGCGGCAGGCGGCGCGGCCGTCGCTTCGGCGATGGCGCACGGCGGCACGCAGCGACCGCCTCGCCGCGTCGGGGCGGAAACGCCGGGAAGCGTGAGCCTCCCGGCGTCCCGCGGCGGGGAGAGGCGCGCGGGGTCCGCGGCCGCCCGCTGGTCTCCCCTCCGTCTCAGTCCTCGTTCGCGGCAAGCTGCGACAGCACCGCGCCGCGCCCGCGCATCCTGAGGATCGCCGGCACGATCAGCGCCGCGGCGGCGACGAGGAGGAGCACGGCGGCGACCGGCGAGGTGAAGAGCACGCTCGGATCGCCCTGGCTGATGGCGAGCGCCCGGCGCAGCTGCTGCTCGGCGAGTGGCCCGAGGATGAGGCCGACGACGACGGGGGCGATCGGATAGCCGAGGATGCGCATGCCGTAGCCGACGAGCCCGAAGGCGAGCAGCATGCCGAGCTCGAAGACGGACGGATTGGCGCCGATCGTGCCGAGCGTGGCGAAGACGAGGATGCCGGCATAGAGCCACGGCTTCGGGATGGTCAGAAGCTTCACCCAGAGGCCGATCAGCGGCAGGTTCAAGACCAGCAGCATGAAATTGGCGATCAGCAGCGAGGCGATCAGGCCCCAGACGAGCTGGGGATTCGTCGCGAAGAGCAGCGGGCCGGGCTGCAGCCCGTATTGCTGGAAGCCGGCGAGCATGATTGCCGCCGTCGCCGTGGTCGGCAGGCCGAGGGTGAGCAGCGGCACCAGCGTGCCGGCGGCAGACGCATTGTTGGCGGCCTCCGGGCCCGCCACGCCCTCGATCGCGCCATGGCCGAACTCCTCCGGGTGGGAGGTCAGCCGCTTCTCCGCCGCGTAGGAGAGGAACGTGCCGATCTCGGCGCCGCCGGCGGGCATCGCGCCGATCGGGAAGCCGATCGCGGTGCCGCGCAGCCACGGCTTCCACGAGCGCGCCCAGTCTTTCTTCGTCATCCAGACCGAGCCCTTGACCGCCTCGACCGTCTCCGGCGCCTGCTTGCCCTGGGCCGCGATATAGAGCGTCTCGCCGATGGCGAACATGGCGACGGCGAGCGTCGTCACCTCGATGCCGTCGAGGAGGTCGGGCACGCCGAAGCTCATGCGCGCCTGGCCGGTCAGCTGGTCGATGCCGACGATGGCGAGCGTCAGGCCGATGAACAGCGAGGTGAGGCCGCGCAGCGTCGAATCGCCGAAGGCCGAGGAGACGGTGACGAAGGCGAGCACCATCAAAGCGAAATATTCGCGCGGCCCGAAGATGAGCGCCACCTTGACGACGAAGGGCGCGATGAAGGCGAGCAGGATCGTGGCGATCAGGCCGGCGACGAAGGAGCCGATCGCCGCCGTGCCGAGCGCCGGCCCGCCGCGCCCGGCGCGCGCCATCTTGTTGCCCTCGAGCGCGGTGACGATCGAGGCGCTCTCGCCCGGCGTGTTGAGCAGGATCGAGGTGGTCGAGCCGCCATACATGCCGCCGTAATAGATGCCGGCGAACATGATCAGCGAGCCCGCCGGATCGAGCTTGTAGGTGACGGGCAAAAGCAGCGCCACCGTCAGCGCCGGGCCGATGCCGGGCAGGACACCGACGGCGGTGCCGAGCGTCACGCCGATCAGCGCGTAGAGCAGGTTCATCGGCAGCATCGCCACCGACAGGCCCTGCAGCAGGAAATCGAATGTGTTCATCGGACGAGACCCGGGGACTGGAGACGGCGGCTCATCCGGCGATCAGCCGTTCGAGCGGCCCGGCCGGCAGCGACAGCTGCAGGAGCTGCGAGAAGACCAGCCAGATGGCGAAGGAGAGCGCGATGCCGACGGGCAGGGTGAACAGCAGCCTTTTCCGCCCGAAGCCGGCGGCGGCGCAGGCGAAGAGCACGCCGGTCGCGATCGAGAAGCCGGCGAGCTTCAGGAGCAGCATCTGGCCGGCGAGCCCCGCCACCACCCAGACGACCGGCCCGATCTCCTGGCGCTCGCGCGCCGGGAAATCATTGCGGAAGGCAGCGATCACGGTCCAGACGGCGAGCCCGATCAGGCAGCAGGCGATGACGAAGGGCACGCTGCCCGGCCCGAGGCCGGAATAATTGGCCATCGCCGGCAGGCGGGCGCGATCGTAGAGGATCAGCCCGGCGATCGCGGCGAGCCCCGCGGCGATCGCCAGCGCCGCCCCGTCGGGACGGCGCGCGGACGGACGGGGCCCGCTCATTGGACGAGACCGATGTCCTTGAGGACGGCTTCGGTCGCCTGGATGTCCTTGTCGAGCTGGGCGTCGAAGGCGTCGCCGGAGAGATAGCTGTCCTGCCAGCCCTTGGTCTTCAGCACTTCCTGCCAGCCGGCCGACGTCGCGAGCTTCTCGATGTCGGCGGAAACGGCGGCCTTCTGTTCCGGCGAGAGGCCGGGGGCGGCGGCGACCATGCGCCAGTTCTCGACGACGACGTCGAGGCCCGATTCCTTCAGCGTCGGCGCCTCGACGCCCGCCATGCGCTCGGCGCTGGTGACGGCGAGCAGCCGCAGCGTGCCGGCCTGAACCTGGGCCTCGAATTCGCCATAGCCGGAAATGCCGGCGGTGACCTGCGCGCCGAGGATCGCGGCCAGCGCCTCGCCGCCGCCGGAATAGGCGATGTAGTTGATCTTGGTCGGGTCGACGCCGGCCGCCTTGGCGATCAGGCCGACGGCGATGTGGTCGGTGCCGCCGGCCGAGCCCCCGGCCCAGGAGACCGCGCCGGGATCGGCCTTGAGCGCGGCGATCAGGTCGCCGATCGTCTTCAGCTCGGACGAGGCCGGCACGACGATCGCCTCGTATTCACCGGTCAGCCGCGCGATCGGGGTCACGTCCTTCAGCGTGACGGGCGACTTGTTGGTGAGGATGGCGCCGACCATGACGTAGCCGCCGACGATCAATGCGTTCGGATTGCCGGCCGACTGGCTGGCGAACTGGGCAAGGCCAATCGTGCCGCCGGCGCCGGGCACGTTCTGCACCTGGACATTGCCGGAAATGCCCTCCTGCTGCATGACGCTCTGGAGCGAGCGGGCGGTCTGGTCCCAGCCGCCGCCCGGATTGGCCGGCGCGATGATGGTGTAGTCGGCGGCCGCGGCCGGCAGCGCCAGGCTTACAGCGGCAACGAGGGAGAGAAAGATGCGCTTCACGTTCGAAATCCTCCGGGGCACGCGCGCCGTGCATCCGGCCGCGCGGTAGGTCTGACGGAGCAGGGGAGTTCGATGGCGCAGGGGGATGGATCGTCGGCCATGCGGCCTCTCCTCCTCCCGGTCCGGCCGTCCTCCCCGGCTGGATCGCCGGGCCGCCTCCACGGCCGACGAATGGGCGCACGAAAACACGCGAAGCTGACATTTGCCTGACATTTGCCGTCGGGATCGCCGGAACGGACGTTCAGCGGCCGGCGGGAGCGTCACCGGCCTCCGCCGCGCCCTCCTCGGGCGGGAAGAGGCGGGCACCGCGAAAGCCGCCGGCGGCGATCGCGTCGCAGAGCCCGCTCCATTCGCAGCCGGCGCAGGCCGCGCGGCTCGCGCCCCCGGCAAAGGCGGCGCGCAGGCGCCCGACGCGGTCGGGCGGCAGGACGAGGCGCGTTCCCGGCCGGATCGCGCGCCGGAGGATCCGGCCGGTGTCGCGGGCCGCCTGACGGTCGCGCCCTAAAACGCCTGCGCCATGGCAATGGGCGTCGGCGTCGGAAAGGAGCGGCGCGCAGATGTCGTCCGGCCCGTCGACGATCAGCACGTCCTCGCCGGCGGAAAGACGCGTAGCGATCCGGTCGTAGTTGTCGACGAAGGCGGCGCCATAGCCCCTGCCGACGTAGGTCAGCAGGCAGAGGAGATGGTGCGGCCTGAGCCGGACGGTCATCGCACCCGCCGCGACAGCAGCGAAAGCAGGCACGCGCCGAGGGCGGACTTGAGCAGGGCGCCGACGAGGAAGGGGAGAACGCCGAAGGCCAGCGCCTTTTCCGCGCCGATCAGCGCCGCGAGCCAGGCGCCGCCGAAGGCGAGGCAGGCGCCGTTGCCGGCGAGCATGGCGACGAAGGCAAGCACCGGCCGGCGGCCGTTCCAGCCGCGCCCGGCAAGCCAGCCGACAAGGGCGGCGGCCAGCGGAAAGGCAAAGAGATAGCCCGCGGTCGGGCCGGCGAAATGCGCAAGGCCGCCGGCGCCGCCGGCAAGCACCGGCAGGCCCGCCGCCGCCTCCGCCAGCCAGGCGGCGACGGTGAGCGCGCCGAGCCGCCAGCCATAAAGCGCGCCGATCAGGGTGACGGCGAGCGTCTGCAGCGTGACCGGCACCGGCACCATCGGCACCTCGACCAGGGACGACAGGGCAAGCAGGGCGGTGCCGAGGATGACGGCCGCCGCCTTGACGGCAAGGGACCTGTCGTCGAGCGGGATGAAGGGCCTGTTGACGGAAGCGATGGTTGTACGGGTCATGCGATCCTCATTTTATAGATAATTTTCTGATTCTATCGCTAATGAATCCACGGCGCGACGGAAAGTGCAAGCCTTCCCGTTGCCGTGCCGCGCACGCCCCGTGCGTTTCCGGTGTACGGGGGCTCGGCAGCAAGGCCCGGTCCCCGCTGTCGACCCACCGGCGGAAACAGGAAACGACGGCGCCGTAACGTCCCCGGGCGCAGGATATGGACAGCAGGGGAGATCGGTTGCCGGGCTCGCAGCGCGCGGAGCGGCCGGCTCGTCCGGCACGCCGGGCGGACGGCAGGGCCGATGTCGGCAGACGGCCTCCGCACCGGTCCACCAAAGGCGGGAGCGCATCCCACGGGGCGCAGCGTTACGTCGGCGTCGGGCAATGCCTTGCAAACGCGGAGAGGGCAGACCACGGGACACCCGCCAGAACATTTCCGGCGAACACGGGTCGCCTGGCATGCCCTGTCTCTCCGTTTTTTAACCCGCTGTCCGGACGCCGCATCCGATAGAGGCGCGACGGGAAACGGTCTATTCTTTTGTTTTTCCAGCACTGTCCGCTGCCGAAGCGATCCCGCTTCGGCTGGACATGCTCCGGGATGCCCCGGCCGGCCGCGGCGTGTGGCCGATCCATTGCACATGGCGGGCGAGCACGGCGACGGCGGTGTCGAGATCGCCGGCGCGCAGGGCCGCGAGAATCGCCCGGTGGTCGCGGTCGGTCGGGGCTTCCCATTCCGCCCGCCAGCCGGTCAGCAGGAAGCGTGCGCTTGCCGCATGCAGGTCGTCGATGGCGGCCAGCAGCCTTGGCATGGCGCAGGGCGCGAGGATCAGCCGGTGGAAGGCACGGTTGGCTTCCTCCCAGGCCTGCATATCGCCGGCCCGGTCGCCGGCGCGCGTGGCGTTTTCCGCCGCGTCGAGGATCGCCCGTGTCAGGTGCGGCGCGGCATGGCGCAGCGCCAGAACCTCGAGGGCGGCACGCATCTCGGCCACCTCCTTCACCTCCTCGAGCGTGAAGCGGGCGACGCGCACGCCGCGGCGCGGCTCGCTGACGACGAGGCCTTGCGCCTCCAGCCGGCGGAACGCCTCGCGCACCGGGACGTGGCTGGTGCCGAATTCCTCGGCGATGGCATCCTGGCGCAGCTTCGCGCCCGGCTCGATGCCGCCCGCGACGATGCGTTCGGCGAGCGTGCGGGTGATGCGAAGGGCGATCGTCTCTGCGGGGCGCGGCGGCATGGCGGGCACACTAGGCGAGCGGCGCGCGAACGTCGAGCGGCGCGACCCGCGGTCCCCGGCTCAAAGCCGCTTCGACATCACCGTCAGGATCTCCGCCCCGCGCGGCAGCGTCTCGCGCTCCGTCCAGCCGAGCCTGGCATAGAGGCCTTCGGCATCCGGCGTATAGAGGAAGAGTTCCGCGATGCCG
This sequence comes from Ensifer soli, assembly GCF_041928815.1. NCBI lineage: Bacteria > Pseudomonadati > Pseudomonadota > Alphaproteobacteria > Hyphomicrobiales > Rhizobiaceae > Ensifer > Ensifer soli. The sequence goes on from NZ_JBHFEI010000011.1 coordinate 124,741, forward strand.
GCATCGCGCGCCAGCGCCTCGACCGCGGCGACGATGGTGCGGGCATGGCCCTTGCCGCGATGGGGATGGTCGACATAGACGCCGGCGAGCCACGGGTTCAGCGCCGGGCGTTGCGGCAGGTCGTCGCGGCAGAGCGCGGCCATGGCGACCGGCGCGCCGTCCTCCAGCAGCACGAGAACGGTGGGCATCCGCTCCGTCACCCGGGTGCAGGCGGCGTCGCGGGCAAGAATCTCGTCGAGCCCGGTCGGCCCGCCCTCGAAAAACGCCTTCCAGCGCCAGGTGCCGGTCACCGGCGCCAGATCGGGCCGCTCCCGCGTCGAAACGATGGTCTGGGTCATGGTCGCGTTCTCCCTCGCGTTCTTTATCCGACGGCCGGCGCGTGACGCTGGCGCGGGCAGATCCTATCCCTCGACGCCGAGCGCCTCGGCGCTGATCCAGAAGACCGAATCGGCCGCCTCCTCGGTCTCGATCCACAGGAACTCGAGATCCGGGAACTCCGCCTCCAGCAGCGGGCGGCCGCGGCCGATCTCGCAGAGCATGCCGCCGCCGGGATTGAGATGGGCGGCGGCATCGGCAAGGATCGTGCGCACGAGATCGAGCCCGTCCTGCCCGCCGTCATGGGCCATCGCCGGCTCGGCGCGGTATTCCGGCGGATAGGCGGAAAGCGCCGCGTGGTCGACATAAGGCGGATTGGTAATGATCAGATCGTAGGTCCGCCCGGAAAGCGGCGCGAAGAGGTCGCCCCGGTGCAGCGTCACCTGGTCGCCGACATCATGCGCGGCGACGTTGATGCGCGCCACCTCCAGCGCATCCGCCGAGAGATCGACCGCGTCGACCGCGGCGCCGGGCAGGAACTTCGCCGCAAGGATGGCAAGGCATCCGGAACCGGTGCAGATGTCGACGGCGCTTTCGACGACATCCGGGTCCGGCAGGTAGGACGGGCCGTCGGGATTGCCGTATTCGGCAAAGAGGATCTCGCCGATATGGGACCGCGGCACGATTACCCGCTCGTCGACGTGGAAGCGCACGCCCTGGATATAGGAGCGCCCGGTCAGATAGGCGGAGGGCTTGCGCGTCGAAACCCGCGCCGCGATCCGCTCGGCGAGCAGCCGGCGCTCCGCGGGCAGCAGGCGCGCGTCGAGGAAGGGATCGAGCATTTCGATCGGCAGGTCGAGCGAATCGAGGACAAGGAAGGCGGCGTCGTCGACCGCCGTCGTCGTGCCGTGACCGTAGCTGAGGCCTGCGGCGTTGAAGCGGGAAACGGCGTAGCGCCAGTGGTCGCGCAGCGTCGAAAGCTCGCGGGTGATGTCGTCGTCGCTCAACAGGGCCTCGCTTTCCGCCGCAGCCGGCGCTATGCCGGCACGATGGTCCGGCTTGACGCCCACGGCTTTAGAATGGCAGGCCCCCGCCGGTCAACTCAAGGCCGTCAACTCAAGGCCGGTCGAGTGAGTGCCGGTCGATGCAAGGCGTGGGACAAGGGTGGAGAACGTGGGCGTGGGACGGGACGGGCGATGAAGGACCGGTCGGGACGGGGGCCGCGCCGGGACGCGGTGCCGGCCGGACGACGCGTGACGCTGGCGCGGGCGCTGTCGAAGCTCGGCCATTGCTCGCGGAGCGAGGGCGAGGCGCTGGTGCGCGCCGGCCGCGTCAGCCTCGACGGGCGCGTCGTAACCAACACCGGGACCTGGGTCGACATCGAAACGGCGGCGATCGCCGTCGACGGCGTGCCGGTCGCGGAAAGCGCGCGCCTCTATCTGATGCTGAACAAGCCGCGCGGCCTCGTCACCACCCGCAGCGACCCTGAAGGCCGGCCGACCGTCTATGACTGCCTCTCCGGCCTCGACCACCCCCATCTCTCCCCGGTCGGCCGGCTCGACCGGGCGAGCGAGGGGCTGCTGCTCTTCACCAACGACACGGTGTTCGCCCAGGCATTGCTCGACCCCGGAACCCATGTGGCGAAGACCTACCATGTGCAGATCGACCGGATCGCCGACGCGGCGCTCATCGACGCGCTGACCTCCGGCGTCGTCCATGACGGCGAGAGGCTCGCCGCCGCGAGCGCCCGTATGCTGCGCGAAGGCGGGCGCAATTCCTGGCTGGAGATCGTGCTAACCGAGGGCCGCAACCGGCAGATCCGCCGCATGCTGGAAGCCCTCGACACCGCCTGCCTGCGGCTCATCCGCGTCGCGATCGGCGATCTTGCGCTCGGCGACCTCGGCAAGGGCGCGGCGCGGGCGCTGACGGAGGCGGAGGTGGCGGGCCTGCGCCGGTTTTGAGCGTGTCGGGATAAGCCGAATCCGGCTGTCCCGAAAGGGCAAAGCACGACAGAGGGAAGAGAGCGTCCGTCCGTTCCAGAGGGAACCCGACGGACTGCGATGGCGCCCGCCTCATTGCAGCCGTAGCATCTCGTTCCAGCGCGCGATCAGCCGCGCCCGCTTGACCTGGTCGAGATAGACCATCAGGCCGGGGCTGACGGGAACGGGGCGGAGCTGCGCGCCGAGCATGTCCTGCAACGTCAGCGCCGTGTTGTCGCCGGCGACGTCGGGATTGACGGCGGGGATCTGCAGCTCGCGCGCCATCAGCGTCTGCCCCTCCTTCGACATGAAGAATTCGAGGTAGAGCCGGCCGAGCTCCGGCGCGCGGGCGGCCTCCGGCACGAGGCCGATGCGTGACATCACCACGGTATAGTCCTTCGGCAGCACGATGCCGACATCCGGGTGGCGGCGCGCCCAGTCGGCGGCGTAGGAGCCGAGGATGTTGTAGCCGAGGACGAAGCGCCCGTCGGCGACGCGCTCGAGGATGGCGGAACTGGTCGAATAGAGCTTGACGCCGGCCGCCCCCATCGCCCGGATCACCGACCAGATGTCGCCGAACTGCTCTTGGTCGCGCGCCATGAACAGGAAGCCGACGCCGGAACGCTCGATGTCGTAGGTGCCGATGCGGCCGTAGACGGCGTCGCCCTCGTGCTTCAGGTAATCGACGAAGGCGGCGCGGGTGGAAGGCGGCGCCTTTCCGGCGAAGCTCGGCCGGTGATAGACGAAGACGGCGGGCTCGAAGGTCAGCGCATAGGCGGTGTTGCGCCAGTTGGCCCAGGCCGGCCAGCGCGCGCTCATCGGCAGCACGCTCGCCTGCGCGTAGCCGTCATTGGCGAGCTTGACCTGCAGGTCCATCGCCGAGGAGAAGGCGAAATCGGCCGTGCCCTCGCCCGCATCGGTCTCCCGGACGATGCGATCGTAGATCTCGCCGGTCAGCATGTCCTCGTAGCGCACCGAAATCCCCGGATAGGCCTTCTGGAAGGCCTCGATCATCGGCCGGGCGAGCGGTTCGTCGAGCGAGGAATAGACGGTGAGGAGGGCGGCGTCCCCCGTCCCGTCCCGCGCCGGAAAGATGACCGGCTCGGCGTGAAGGCGCGTGGACATCGCCGCGAGGATCAGGGAGAAGAGAGGGACGAGGCGCATGCGCCATCATGCCCCGCGACGGGGGCCGCGGGCAAGAGCGATGCCGCGGGCAAGAGCAAGGGCGAGGGGAGGCGGGAAAGGTCCGATGCGCATCCTTCTGGTCGAGGACAACGCGGCGCTCGCCGAGGGGCTGGCGACGCTGCTCGCCGGCAGCGGCTATGCCGTCGACCGGGTCGCCGACGGCCCCTCGGCGGAGGCGGCGCTGGCGACGGAGCGCTTCGACCTCGTCATCCTCGACCTGACGCTGCCGGGCATGGACGGGCTCGAGGTACTGAAGGCGATGCGGGCCGGGCGGCGGAGTGCAGCCGTGCTGATCCTGACGGCGCGGGGCACGCCGGAGGAGCGCATCCGCGGCCTCGACCTCGGTGCCGACGACTACATGACCAAGCCCTTCGACGTCGGCGAGCTGGAGGCGCGCATCCGCGTGCTGATCCGCCGGCAGGCGGGGCTGCGCGCCTCGACCGTCGCCTATGGCGGCGTCACGCTCGACCTCGTCTCGCGCAGCTTCCTCGCCGGCGGCGTGCCGCTCGACATTCCGGCGCGCGAGGTCGGCCTCCTCGAAATCCTGTTCATGCGCGCCGGCAAGGTCGTGTCGAAGGAGGCGATCCTGCAGTCGCTGACCGCCTTCGACGAGGACCTCTCCGCCAATGCCATCGAGCAATATGTCTCGCGGCTGAGGAAGCGGCTGGCGCCGCACGGGCTGACGGTCAGGACCGCGCGCGGCATCGGCTACTATCTCGACAAGGCCCCCGAGGCGCCGCCGGCCGGGCCGCCGGACACCGCACCGTGAGGCGCGCCGCCCATTCGCTGCGCCGGCGCCTCCTGGCGATGCTGCTCGCCGCCACCGCCGTCATCGGCATGGCGGCGCTGATCGACACCTATCGCGAGGCGGTCGGCACGGCGAACACCGTCTCCGACCGGGTGCTCGCCGGCTCGGCACTGGCGATCGCCGAGCGGGTGGTCGTCGCCGAGGACGGATCCCTCGAGGTCGACATTCCCTATGTGGCGCTGGAGATGCTGACCTCGGCGGCGCAGGACCGGGTCTTCTACCGGGTTGACGGGCCGCCCGGCACCTTCATCACCGGCTATCAGACGCTGCCCTCGATCGCGCGCCGCAATCCGCGCGGCGCCGTCTTCGGCGACGACACGTTCCGCGGCGAGCCGATCCGCGTCGCAGCACTGGAACGCTCCGCCTCGACCGGCATCCATTCGGTTCCCTTCGTCGTCACCGTGGCGGAGACGACCATCGCGCGCCAGCAGCTGACCCGCGCGATCCTGCTGCGCTCGGCGCTGCGCCTCGCGATGATGATCCTCGGCGCCGCGACCATCGTCTGGATCGCCGTCACCTATTCGCTGAAACCGCTGGAACGGCTGGGCGACGCGATCGCGCTGCGCAATCCCGCCGACCTGCACCCGATCGAGGAGCGGGTGCCGGAGGAGGTCGAGGGGCTGGTGGAGACGGTCAATTCCTTCATGGTGCGGCTCGCGGCCGCGCTCGGGGCACTGCGCAACTTCACCGGCAATGCCAGCCACCAGTTGCGCACGCCGCTCGCCATCATCCGCACGCAGCTGGCGCTCTCCGCCCGCGCGGCCACGCTCGAGGAGGCGCGGGCGGCGGCGCGCGAGGGCGACCAGGCCGTCGCCCATGCCGAGCGCATCCTGGCGCAGCTCCTGGTGCTCGCGCGCATCGATGCCCATGCGGCGCCGGAGGAGGCCGCGCCCGTCGATCTCGTCGCGCTGGCGCGGGCCGCCACCGCCGACCACGTGCCGCGCGCGGCCGGGCGCGATATCGATCTCGGCTTCGAGGGCGAGGGAACGCAGGCGGTGCGCGCCGAGCCGCTGCTCGTCGGCGAACTCATCGGCAACCTGATCGGCAACGCGATCGCCTATGCCGGCGCGGGGGCGAGCGTCACGGTGCGGGTGGTGGCCGCGGACGAGGGCGTGCGGCTGGAAGTCGAGGATGACGGGCCGGGGATCGCGCCGGAGCGCCGCGGCGCGATCCTCGAACGCTTCCGCCGGGGCGCGGACGGCGCCACGCCCGGCGCGGGCCTCGGCCTCGCCATCGTCGAGGAGATCGCGGCGCTGTTCAAGGGACGCGTGCGGCTCGGCGACGGGGCGGGCGGGCGGGGGCTGACCGTCTCGGTGACGTTTCCTCAGGCGTGAGCGGCGCCCAAAAAAAAGGCGCCGCGCGGCGCCTTTTTCATCACGGGGGAACAAGGATCAGCGACGGCCGCCGAGGAGCGACAGGGTGTCGCGCATGTGCACGACGCGCATCGCGTCCCAGAGGCGCGCGATGAAGCTGTGCTGGCGGTCGGTCTGGTGAAGGGTCGACATAGAAGTGTCCGTTTTCTCTCGCATCCGGACGGACAGGCCTTCGGCCCGTGGCGAACGCCCGGTGCTCTGGATCAGTCTCATATGGCCCGCCGCGACGCCGCAGGCCAGAGGCGTCGGCGCAGGTCTGGCCTGCGCTCCGGGCATGCCATGGAAAGCGGCGTGCGCAGCACTTGCCTGAAATTTGGGCAAGGGATGGTGTCCGGTTGGACACCGGCTTTCGTCGGAATGGATTTCGGCGGCGGCGCATGCGATGGTCCCGACCCAAAAGGAAAGCACGGGAGAGACGGCATGGCGGAGACTTTCAGGGCGATGGTGATCGACGAGGCGGACGGCAAGGCGAAGGGCGCCTTCCGCGATCTCTCCCTCGCCGACCTGCCGGACCATGGCGTCCTCGTCGAGGTGACATACTCGACGGTGAACTACAAGGACGGGCTCGCCGTCACCGGAAAGGGCCGGATCGCGCGGCGGCTGCCGATGGTCGCCGGCCTCGATCTCGCCGGCACGGTGGTCGAATCGGCCGACCCCGCCTTCCGGCCCGGCGACGAGGTGATCGTCAACGGCTGGGGCCTGTCGGAGACGGAATGGGGCGGCTATGCCCGCTACGCCCGGCTGAAGCCGGAATGGCTGACGCGGAGGCCCGAAGGCTTCACGCTGGAACAGACGATGGCGATCGGCACGGCCGGCTATACGGCGGCGCTCGCAGTCCGGGCGCTGGAGGACTGGGGCCGGATCGGGAAGGGCGGCGGCGAGGTGCTGGTCACGGGTGCTGCCGGCGGCGTCGGCTCGGTCGCGATCGCGCTGCTGGCGCGGCGCGGCTACACCGTCACCGCCGCGACCGGGCGGCCGGAGACCCATGATTACCTCGCCGAGCTCGGCGCCACCGGCTTCGTCGCGCGCGCGGCGCTCGCCGAGAAGGGCGGACCGCTGCAGAAGGAGCGCTGGGCCGGCGCGGTCGATTCCGTCGGCTCGACGACGCTTGCCAACGTGCTCGCCCAGACGGTGCGCGACGGCGCGGTCGCCGCCTGCGGCCTTGCCGGCGGCGCCGACCTGCCGGCCACCGTCATGCCGCACATCCTGCGCGGCGTCGCCCTCCTCGGCATCGATTCGGTGATGGCGCGCCACGACAAGCGCGATGCCGCCTGGGCGATGCTCGACGAGAGCCTCGACCGGGGCCTTCTCGCCCGCATGACCCGCACGGAGCCGCTGAGCCGCATCGCGGAGCTTGCCGAGGAGATTGTCGCCGGCCGGATTCGCGGCCGCGTCGTGATCGACATCGCTTCCTGAGGCGGAGGGGCCTTGAATGCCGGCGCAATCGTATCATATGATATGAAAACGACGCGCAGGAGAGAGACATGGCCGCCCTTGCATCGCCCTTGCCCGCAGCCGCCGCCCCGGACCGGGACGAGGATGCGGTGGTGATCCGGGCGATCGCCCGCGCCTTCGCCCTCTGGAAGCTGACGAACCAGGAGTCGGCCGCGCTTTTCGACGTGCCGCTCGCCACCTGGAACCGGATGAAGGCGGGCGCCTTCAAGGGCCGGCTCGACCGCGACAAGACGATGCGGGCGAGCCTGATCCTCGGCATCTTCAAAGGCCTGAGGCTCTATTTCGACGGGCCGCTCACCTATGGCTGGCCGAAGGGCGACAACGGCCACGCGCTGTTTGCCGGACGCTCGCCGCTCCGCTTCATGATCGAGGGCGGCATCCCGGCGATGCTGTCGACGCGCCGCTATATCGACGGCCTGCGCGGCGGCCTATGATCCCCGAGCGCGATTTCACCGATCCGGCGACCGTCCGGCTGATCTCGACCGCCTATCTGCCCGAACCCGCGATCGCGCCGCTCGCAGAGACCGAGGCGGAACTGGCGATCCTGACGGCGCTCGAGGAGAAGACCTCGGCGCGCGGCGGCCCGGCGGTGCTGCCGGCCGGCGTCGACCCGGCGGAACTGCTGCCGCCCTCCTACGGCTACGGCCATACGCTGGTCAACGCCGCCTTCTGCCATGCCCGCCCGCCGGGCAACCGCTTCAACGATGCCGAGCGCGGCGCCTGGTACTGCGCCTTCGGTCCGGACGCGGGCGAGACGTCCCAGGCGGAGATCGTCTTCCACCGGACGCGGGCGCTGAAGGAGGCCGGCTGCCTCACCGACCGCGGCGCCTATCGCGAGCTTCTCGCCGGCTTCACCTGCCGCTTCCACGACCTGACCGGCCTGCCCGGCCATCCGAGCCTTGAGGCAGACACGCGGAGCGCCTATCCGGCGGGACAGGCGCTGGCGCGGGCGATCCGCGCCGGGGGCGGCAACGGGCTGATCTACCCCTCCGCGCGCCGGCCGGGCGGGCGCTGCATCGCCGTCTTCCGCCCCTCGGTGATCCAGAACGTCCGGCAGGGACGCCAGGTCACCTTCGAATGGACGGGCGCGGAGACGCCGCGCATCGTCGTTGCGGCCTGATCATCGGGCGGGACGGTCGCCTCCGAACCGGTCACGCCAGGCGGGCTGCGCGCCGGGACGGTCGAGCGCCGTCGCCTCGAAGACGCCGCGCGCCACCGCCCGCGCCGTCACCAGCGCCGCGAGATGGCAGAGTTCGAGAAAGGCGCCGGGGCCTTCGAGCGGCCTCATGCCGGTGGCGGCCGAGAACATCGTATCGCCGTCGAAGGGCAGGTGGGCGGGCAGCACCGCGCGGGCGAGCCCGTCATGGGCCATCACCGCCAGGCGATGCGCCTCGGCCTTGGTCAGGCGCGCATCGGTCGCGACCACACCGATGCTGGTGGCGGGCAGGCTGAGGCCCTTGACGCGCAGGGCGCTGTCGGCCGCGGTGAAGGCGGCGGGAAGGCCGAGGCCACCGAACTCGCCGTCGCGCTCGAAGGGCGCGGCCCAGAAATGCGGGCCGTCGCCGATCGTGGCGGAGCCAAGCGCATTGACGGCGACGAGGCTCGCGACGACGGCGCCCGAGGCGGCGACCGCGCTTGCCGAGCCGAGCCCGCCCTTCACCGTCGCCGTCGTCGCGCCCGTGCCGGCGCCGACGCTGCCGAGCGCGAAGGCGCCCTTCGCCGCCGCGCGATAGGCGGCGTGGCCGAGGTCGCGATAGGGGGAATGCAGGCCCCAGTCCTTGTCGCCGCCGTTGAGGAGATCCATCAGGATCGCCTGTGGCACGATCGGCACGCGGGCCGGGCCGACGGCGAAACCGCGTCCGTCGGCCCTGAGCCCGGACTGGACGCCGCCCGCGGCATCGAGCCCGAAGGCGGAGCCGCCTGAAAGCACGAAGGCATCGACGGCGCCGACCGTCATCGACGGACCGAGCAGCGCGGTGTCGCGCCCGCCGGGCGCCCCGCCGAGCACGAGGCCGGAGGCGGTCGCCGGCGCGTCGAAGACGACGACGGTGACGCCGGAGCCGAGCACCGGATCGGTCGCATGGCCGACGGAAAGCCCGGCGACATCGGTGAGAAGGTTGAGCGGCGCGGACATCGGACAGCCTTTCCCCGCCGGGTCTCCCAAGGGCGCGCCTCCCGGCCGGCGGAGGGGGCGGAAGGACGTCCGCTTTTCCCTAGACCATTTCCGGCGGCAGCGACATGGTTTCGACCCCGGAGTGCACGTCAAAGCGGACGCGGAAAGCCTTTCCGGCACGCATCCTCTCGCCGGCGCGACCGGGCTGCGCGGAGACTGGCGGGCGCACGCCACCCCCGCGGTCATGCCGGCGCGGGGCCAGCAAGGCCGGGACATGGCGCCACTGCGCGCGCAAAAATACCATCCGGACTGTTCGGCCTGCCGGTGATGCCGGTGCTTCGCGTCAACCCCCATCGCCGCCACCGCTTCTGCATCGGCAGGGACGCCGTCCTGCGGCAGGACGGACCGCCCGCACAGGAGCCATCGCGGGGCGTCTCCGATACCTGTCAGGACCATTTGCAACCGAAAGGACTCTGCGCCTTTGCCGTCGCCTGCCATTCGGTCCTACCGGATCCCCCTTCATCCCTGACACGCTCGCCCGCACGCGCCGCTCGTTAAGATTTTAGCGGCAAGACGCCCGTCTTTTTAAGAGGTTACCGATAATATGATCATGTTCTCATAAGGTGAGGCCCGCTCGGGAGAGCGGTAACCGAGCGCGTTTTTCGGAAGGACGATGAAAAATGGTTACGTCAACCACACTGTCGGCAGCGACCCGCTCCAGTCTCTCGTCGCTGAGCGACACCACCGCGCTTGCGCAGCGCACGCAGCCGCGTCCTGCTGCCGACAAAAAGGTCAACAGCGCGATCGATGATGCCACTGCCTATTTCAAGGCCAAGGTCGCCGAAGAGAACGCAAGCACCGGCGACAGCACCGAGAGCGACACGGATCTCGGGATCTATTCCTTGACGGGCGCGTCGGATCCGGCATCGGCAGGTGACCGGCTGGACGCCGTGACAAACCCCGGCGTCGGAAAAATCGCCGTCGCGAAGGCCTATGCGACGGCGTGATGATCAGAGCGCATGCCAGAGCCGCGGATCGTCTGCGGACTGGATCTTCAGCCAGTCGAGATCCGTCTGCCGCCAGGGCCTGATCGCGGCGCTGCGGTTGTCGAGGACGAGATCGCCGCGCGTCGTGCGCAGCACGAGCACGGCATGGCCCTCGCCCGAGGCGGTCCGCGTCGTGGCAAGGCGCAGCGCCCGCGCCGGCCAGCCGGCGGTAACGAGGGCGCGGCGCTTGGTCAGGGCGACATCCTCGCAGTCGCCTGCCGCAACATCGGCGGCCCAGCGATCGCCGCCTCCCGCCTCGCGCACCGGGCGGATCTCCCGGTTGATCCGGCCGTTGATCCGAGAAAGTGCCCGCGCGCGCGACGGCGTCAGCGCGACGACGTCTGCGCCGGTCGCCCGCCGGCAATCGGCCGGATTGTCGCGGCAGAACCGGACGAAAGCGTAAGGCGCGAGCGTCGGCCGGCGCGAGACGAGATAGGCCGGGGCGGAGGCAAGGCCGCGCTCTGCCGGCAAAGCACCGGCGGAGCGCGCGGGCGCGGCGGCGAAGGATATCGCCGCGACGACGGCGGCGACGAGGAGAATGCGTCCAGCCATGCGGCCCTGTCCCTTTCGAGCGACGCGGCGCGGAGCCCCGCAACCCGTGGCCGCACCCTGCGGCGGCGACGGCACCATCCTGACACCGAAGGGTCAGGATTGGCTTAACGGCCGGCGCGGTTCCGGCCGACCGGCACGTCGTCCCTTCAGCCGCCGGCGATCCGGAACAATCGCGACGAAATCCGGGCAGAGGGGGCGCGCGCGGGCCCTTGCCTGCCCGGCACCGAAGGCTATAACGGTGTCATGATCCCTTTCCCTCGCCCCCTCTGCCGGCAGCCGCTCCCGGGCCGGGCCGCCGTGTCGGGCGGACGGGCGGGCGCCCGCGCAAGTATGCCGGCGCGACAGGTTCGCGGCCCCATCGTCGACGGCGGCGGGATCTGATGCTCACGGATCTGATGCTCACCCGGGCCACCCTTCTCGCCTTCACGCTGGCGAGCCTCCTCATCGAACTGACGCCGGGGCCGAACATGACCTATCTCGCGCTAGTCGGGGTGAAGGCGGGACGGCGGGCGGGGTTTGCCGCGGTCGCGGGCGTCGCCCTCGGCCTCGCGCTGCTTGCCCTCGTCGTCTCGCTCGGCATCGGCAGGGCGATCGAAGCCGGATCGGCGCCCTACGAGGCGCTGCGCTGGGCAGGCGTTGCCTACCTGCTCTATCTCGCCTTCGATGCCTGGCGCGAGCCGGCCATGCCGGCGGCCGTCACCGTCGAGGCCGCGCGGCGCTATTTCCTGCGCGGGCTCGTCACCAACCTGCTCAATCCGAAGGCGGCGCTGTTCTATGTCACCGTGCTTCCGACCTTCCTCGCCCCGACCGGCGGCACGCCGTCGCAAGCCCTGACGCTGTCGGCGATCTATGTCGCCGTGGCGACCGGCATCCATGCGACGATCGTGGCGCTCGCCAGCCTGCTCAGCCCGCTTCTGTCCGACCGGCGGCGCCTGAGGCATGGCGGGCGCCTCTTCGCCGTCGCCCTCGCCGGCGTCGCGCTGTGGATCGCCTGGTCGACCGGCTGAAGCGGGAGTGGGCGACCGCCGCGCGGGCGTCTCCGGAGGAATCATCCTATGCTCGATGAAACGCGACAGGAGGCGGCGATGACGGGAAACGGCGCGGTTCGGCAGAGGATGACCATCCATGGCGCGCTCGGCGTCCCGAGCTTCCTGCCCTGGGTCAAGCGGCATGCGGCGCGGCTCGGCCTTGAGCCGGCGATCGTGCAGGCGGACGCGGCCTGCGTCATGCTCGACCTCGACGGCGACGCGGCGCTGATCGACATGCTGGAGGTCGGCTGCTCGCTCGGGCCGTTCGAGGCCTGGGTCGAGACGATCGAGCGCCGGCCGATCGATCCGCCCGCGGCGTGATCCTGCCCTTTCCGCGGGAACGCGGAATATTTTTGCACCATATTTCATCATTCTTGCCAATGCGGAAAATTTATGCAAACGTCGTGACGATCCGCGCCGCCGCATCGGGCATGGCGGGGCCACAGCGTTGACTGCGTTCCGAAAGTCGAGACGAGATGACTGAAACGGCGGAGTGCTGGACCCCCGTTGCCCTTTCGACGGACCTGCCGGCGGCGACCGTCATGCCGGCGATCACCCCGGCCGGCGCCGTCGCTTTGTGGCGCAGCCGTTCCGGGCGGCTTTCCGCCTTCGCCGACCGCTGTCCCCATCGCGGCATGCGCCTGTCGCACGGCTTCGTCCGCGACGAGGCGCTCTCCTGCATCTATCACGGCTGGCGCTATGCCGAGAGCGGCACCTGCCTGAAGATCCCCGCCCATCCGGCGCTGACGCCGCCGGAGGCGATCCGCGTTTCGACCTTTCGCGCCGAGGAGGCGGGCGGGATCGTCTGGGTCGCCGCCGGCGCTCCGTCCTCCCCGCCGCCGGTCTTCGCCGGCCTCGACCCCTTGCGCTCGCTGACGGCGGCGGCGGACCTCGAAGCGATGGCGGCGGCCGGCGCGACGACCGGGGAGACCGGCCTTGCGACGACCGCCGACGGCCTCAGCCTGCTGCTGGCGCCGCAGGGCGAGGCGACGCTGATCCATGTGCTGGTCGCCGCCGGCAGCAGCCTGGAAGCGCGCATCGCCGCCTCGCGGCGGGCCGAGGCGCTGCGCCGGGCGGCCGAGGCGCAAGCGAGGCGGAGGGCCGCATGAGCATCGGCGCGATGATCGACGAATGGTATCCGGTGGCGATGGCAAGCCGCCTCGACGCCAGAGGCACGGCAACCCGGCTGATGGACACGCCGATCCATGTCACCCGCAGCGGCGAGACCGGCGCGACGGTGACGGCCGGCGGGCGCACGCTGCCGGTGCGCGTCCGCTACGGCCATGTCTGGACCTCGCTCGGCGCTCCGAAAAAGGACCTCTTCGCCCTTCCCGAGGCCGACCAGCCGGGCCGCCGGCTCGTCGATGTCGGCGTGGTCCGCGTGTGCTGCTCGCCCTTGCGCGCGGTCGAGAACTTTCTCGACATCGCCCATTTTCCCTTCGTCCACACCGATATCCTGGGGTCGGAACCGCATACGGAGGTGAAGGGCTACAAGGTCGAGATCCGCGAGGAGGCCGACGAGGTCTGGGCGACGCAGGTCTCCTTCTACCAGCCGCAGGCGGCGAAATCGGCGGCGGGCGGGATTACCACCGAATACATGTACCGTGTGCCGGCGCCGACCTCGTCGGTGCTCTACAAGACCTCGCCGCCGCGCCCCGGCGAATGGGACGTGATCGCCCTCTTCGTCCAGCCGCTCGGCGAGGAGATCTGCGACGTCTGGCCGTGGATGGCGCTGTTCGACGACACGACGCCGATGACCGACCTCATCCACTTCCAGCAGATGATCTTCCTGCAGGACCGCTCGATCCTCGAAAACCAGATCCCGCGCCGGCTGCCGCTCGATCCGGGCATGGAGATCCCGACCCGGGCCGACATGACGTCGATCGCCTATCGGCGCTGGCTGAAGCGGCACGACTATACCTATGGCGCCGAGCGGGTGGCGCGATGAGGCTCTACGACTACATCCTCTCGCCCAGTTGCTACAAGATCCGCCTGATGGCCGCGCTCCTCGGCGTCAAACTCGAGATCCGCCCGGTCGATTTCCATCCGGGCCTCGAACATCGCGGGGCCGAGCTGATGGCGCTCAATCCGGCGGGCTCGATCCCGATCCTGACGGACGGCGACCTGGTGCTGACGGAATCCTCGGCGATCCTCGTCTATCTCGCGGCGAAGGCCGGGCCGGACTGGCTCGGCGGCCCGGATCCCGCTGCTCTGGCCCGCGTTCAGCAATGGCTCGCCTTCTCGCAGCGGCTGACGGCGAGCCTCGGCGGCGCCCGGCTGCACGAGATGCTGCTGCGGGACGGCGATATCGGCGCGCTCCAGGCCGCCGGCATCGCGGCGCTGCGCGAGCTGGAGGCGGGCCTCGTCGAGCAGGCATTGCGCGGCATGGGCTTCCTTGCCGGCGACCGCCCGAGCGTCGCCGACATCGCCTGTTTTCCCTATGTGGCGCTCGCCCCGGACGGCGGCGTATCGCTCGATCCCTATCCGGCGATCCGGCTCTGGTCGCGGCGCTTCCGCAGCCTCGACGGCTTCGTCGAGATGCCCGGCATCCACCGGCTGCACGAGCTGAAGCCGGAACCCGAGCCGCAGCCGGAGGAGGCCTGACATGGCCGGCTATTTCCTGAAGAACTGTGCCGCCGTGATCGTCGACGACGGGCCGGCGCTCGGCGTGCGCCGCGATGTCGACCTGCTGACCGACGGCCCGGCGATCGTCGCGATCGGCGAAGGCCTCGACGCCACAGACCTGCCGGAAGGCGTCGAGACGAGGGATGCGACCGGCTGGTTCGTCTATCCCGGCCTCGTCAACACGCACCACCATTTCTTCCAGTGCTTCGTGCGCAATCGCGCCGATCTCGACTGGACGAAACTCTCGGTCATCGAGTGGCTCGACCGGATCTACCCGATCTTCTCGCGGCTGACCGAAGACTGCTTCTACCATGCCTCGCTCACCGCCATGGCCGAGATGATCAAGCATGGCTGCACCACCGCCTTCGATCACCAGTATAATTTCCCCCGCCATGCCGGAAAGCGGCTGATCGACCGGCAGTTCGAGGCGGCCGACCTCCTCGGCATGCGCTTCCATGCCGGGCGCGGCGGCAACACCCTGCCGAAGTCGGAAGGATCGACCATCCCCGACGCGATGCTGGAGACGACGGACGAATTCATCGCCGACTGCGCCCGGCTGATCGACAGCTACCACGATCGTCGCCGCTTCGGCATGCGCCAGGTGGTGGTCGCGCCCTGCCAGCCGGTCAACTGCTACCGCGAGACCTTCATGGAGTCCGTGGCGCTGGCGCGCGATCGCGGCGTGCTGATGCACACCCATGTCGGCGAGGGCGAGAGCCCGGTGATCCTCGCCCGCCACGGCCAGCGCACGGTCGACTATCTGGACGAGATCGGCTTTGCCGGGCCGGACGCCTTCTACGCCCATTGCTGGGAACTGACCCATGACGAACTGCGTCTGATGGCGACGAGCGGCACCGGCGTCGCGCATTGCCCGGAGCCCGTCTATCTCGTCGGCGCCGAGGTCACCGACATTCCGGCGATGAGCGCCTTCGGCATCCGCGTCGGGCTCGGCGTCGACGGCACCGCCTCGAACGACAATTCCAACCTGATGCACTGCATCCACTCCGCCTACATGCTGCAATGCCTGGTCGCCGGAAGCCGCGCCCATCCCGTGCCGCCGCCCGTCGATTTCCTGCGCTACGCCACCAGCGGCGGCGCTGGCCTGCTCGGCCGCGACGACATCGGCCGGCTGGCGCCGGGCATGGCCGCCGACCTCTTCGCCATCGACACGCGGCGGATGGACTATGTCGGCACGCGCCACGATCCCCTCTCCCTCATCGCCAAGGTCGGCATCGGGGCGCCGGTCGACATGACGATGATCAACGGCCGCATCGTCTGGGAGAAGGGCGAGTTCCCAGGCCTCGACGAACAGCAACTCTTCGCCGACGCCGAGGCGGCGCTCGACGCCATCGATGTCCAGAACAGCCGGCACACCAACCAGACGCAATAGCCAATGAGGGGAACAGACATGCCGATCACCATCACCCGCAGGACCTTCGTCACCGGGCTCGCCGCCACCGGCCTTGCCGGCGTGCTCGGCAGCCGCCTCGCCCTTGCCGCCGACGAGCCGCTCGGCATCGCCCTGGTGATCCCGTCGCCGGTCGGCGACGTCGGCTGGGGCCATGCGCTCGCCGCCGGGCTGGAGCCGGTCAAGGCCGCCTATGGCGACAAGGTCAAGGTCACCGTGATCGAGAACATCGCCGAAGGCCCGGACGCCGACCGGATCATGAACAAGACGGTCGCCGACGGCAACAAGGTGCTGATCGCCGGCTCCTTCGGCTACCAGAACGGCGCGCTGCAGATCGCGCGGCGCGATCCCTCCGTCACCGTGCTGCATGCCTCCGGCTTCCAGGTGGCGCCGAACTTCTCGCCCTTCGCGGCGAAATACTTCCAGGGCACCTACCTCCTCGGCATGGCCGCAGCGGCCTTGTCCAAGACCGGCAAGCTCGGCTCGGTCTCGGCCTTCGCCATCCCGGAACTGATCACCTCGATCAACGCCTTCACGCTCGGCGCCCAGACCGTCAATCCGGATGTCGAGGTCTCGGTCGTCTGGGTCAATTCCTGGTTCGATCCGGCCAAGGAACAGGAAGCGGCCAAGGCGCTGATGGCGCAGAACTGCGACGTGATCTTCTCCAACGCGCAGGACACGCCCTCCGTCATCGCGGCCTGCGAAGAGGCGGGCGTCTACGCCTTCAACCTCAATTCCTCGATGAAGACCTATGCGCCGAAAAAATATCTCGGCTGCGTCGCCACCGATTGGTCGCCCTTCTTCAAGGCCTCGGTCGATGCCCATTTCGCCGGCACCTTCAAGGGCGCCAACGCCTTCCTCGGCGTCGCCGATAAGGTCGTCGAGGTCACCGATTGGAACCCGGACATCCCGGCCGACACGATGGCGAAGATCAAGGAGATCGAGGCGAAGATCGCCGACGGCAGCTTCTCGCCCTTCACCGGCCCGATCGCGAAGGCCGACGGCAGCGAGGGGGTCGCCGCCGGCACGACGCTTGCCGACGGCGACATCGTCGCGATGAACTGGCACGTCAAGGGTGTGACGACGCCGCTGCCGCAGTGACGCGGGCGTCGTCGATCCCATGACAGGCGCGCCCCTGCTGTCGCTTCGCGGCATCTCGAAGAGCTACGGACAGATCCACGCCAACACGGCGATCGACCTCGACGTGGCGGAGCATTCGATCCATGCGATCCTCGGCGAGAACGGGGCGGGCAAGTCGACGCTGATGAAGCTGATCTACGGCGTCGAGCAGCCCGACGCCGGCGCCATGCTCTGGCGGGGCGAGGCGCTGTCTCTCGCCTCGCCGGCGGAAGCACGACGGCGCGGCATCGGCATGGTGTTCCAGCATTTCTCGCTGTTCGAGACGCTGAGCGTGGTGGAGAACATCCGCCTCGTCGTCCCCGGCCGCAAGGCGGAACTGGCGGAACGGATCCGCAGGCTCGGCCAGGATTTCGGGCTGGAAGTCGATCCGCTCGCCCATGTCCATGCGCTCTCGGTCGGCGAGCGGCAGCGGGTGGAGATCATCCGCTGCCTGATGACCGATCCGAAACTGCTGATCCTCGACGAACCGACCTCGGTGCTGCCGCCGCAGGCGGTGGAAAAACTGTTCGAGACCCTGAAACGGCTGCGCGACGGGGGGGTGTCGATCCTGTTCATCTCGCACAAGCTGGAGGAGATCCGCGCGCTGTGCGACCGGGCGACGATTCTCCGCGCCGGCCGCGTCACCGGCGACATCGACCCGCGCGACCATGACGCCCATGATCTGGCGCGGATGATGATCGGCCGCGACATGCCGGAACCGATGCCGGCCGAACCGCGTGAAGGCGGCGAGACGCGGCTGGAGATCGCCGGCCTCTCGCACCGCACCGACGATCCCTTCGCCGTGGCGCTCAAGGACATCACGCTCTCGGTGAAGGAAGGCGAGATCCTCGGCATCGCCGGCATTTCCGGCAACGGCCAGAGCGAACTCGCGGCGCTGATCTCCGGCGAGACGCGGCTTTCGCTCAACGAGCGCGACCGCATCTTCATGATGGGCACCGATGTCGGCATGCTCGATGCCGCCCGCCGCCGCGCCCTCGGCTTCGCCTTCGTGCCGGAGGACCGGCTCGGGCGCGGCGCGGTGCCGGACATGTCGCTGGTCATGAACGGCCTGCTCACCGCGCATCCGCTGGCGCTGGTGCGGCACGGGCTCGTCGACACGGCTGGCGCCACCGCCTTTGCCGAACGCTGCATCCGCGACTATGACGTGCGCACACCGGGGCCGGAGGCGGAAGCCGGCGCGCTGTCGGGCGGCAACCTGCAGAAATTCATCGTCGGGCGCGAGATCATGCTGGCGCCGAAACTGCTCTTCGTCGCCCAGCCGACCTGGGGCGTCGATATCGGCGCGGCGTCGGCCATCCGCCGGCGGCTGATCGCGCTGCGCAATCAGGGCATGGCGATCCTCGTCATCTCCGAGGAACTGGAGGAACTGTTCGAGCTTTCCGACCGCATCCAGGTTCTCCATCACGGACATCTCAGCCCGCCGCTCGTCACCCGCGAGACCCGCGCCGAGGAGATCGGCCGCCTGATGATCGGCGCGTCCGCCGGAAGGGCGGTCGCATGAGCCTCTCCCTCGTCCGCCGCGAGCGCGGCTCGCTCGCCGCCACGCTGATCGCGCCGCCGGCGGCGCTTGCGGTGGCGATCCTCGCCAATCTCCTGCTCTACAGGCTGATGGGCCGTGATCCCATCGCCGTTCTCCATGCGATGCTGCTCGAACCTTTCCTCTCCTGGGCCTCTTTCTCCGAGGTGCTCCTGAAGACCGGGCCCTTGCTGCTGATCGCACAGGGGCTCGCCATCGGTTTCCGCGCCAAGGTGTTCAACATCGGCGCGGAGGGGCAGTTCATCCTCGGCGCGATCTTCGCCTCGTCGATCCCCGTCTGGTTCCCGATGGCGACGGGTTTCTGGATCTGGCCGTCGATGCTGGTCCTCGGCGCCCTCGGCGGCGCGCTCTGGGCGGCGATCACCGCCTTCTGGCGCGTCCGGCTCAACGCCAACGAGATCCTCGTCTCGCTGATGCTGAGCCTCGTCGCCGCGCAGTTGCTGAATTACCTGCTGCTCGGTCCGTGGAAGGATCCGGCGGGCTTCAATTTCCCGCAATCGGTGATGTTCCAGTATGACGCCATGGTGCCGACGCTGATTTCCGGCACGCGCGTCAACGTCTCGCTGCTCATCGTGCTGGCGCTGTCGCTCGCCGCCTGGATCTTCATGGAAAAGAGCTTTGCCGGCTACAAATTGCAGGTCGGCGGGCTGGCGCCGCGCGCGGCCTCCTATGCCGGCTTCAGCGAGGGGCGGGCGATCTGGCTGTCGCTGCTGATCGGCGGCTTTGCCGCCGGCCTTGCTGGGGCGGCGGAGGTGGCAGGCCCGCTCGGGCAATTGCAGCGCTCGATCTCGACCGGCTACGGCTATGCGGCGATCATCGTCGCCTATCTCGGCGCCCTGCACCCGCTCGGCATCACCGTCTCCGCGCTGGTGATGGCAGCGCTCTATATCGGCGGCGACAATGCCATGGTCTCGGCCAACCTGCCGATCGCGGCGGTGCGCGTCTTCCAGGGCAGCCTGCTTCTCGCCTATCTCATCGCCGTCGCCTTCGTGCGCTACCGCCTCGAATGGCAGCCGTCCCCGAAGCGGAGCGCGCCATGAATGCCCTTGCCTTCATCCTTGCCGGCATGCTGGCCGCCGCGACCCCCTTCCTGCTCGCGGCGCTGGGCGAGATGGTGGTCGAGCGCGCCGGCGTGCTCAATCTCGGCGTCGAGGGGCTGATGGCGCTCGGCGCCGTCGTCGCCTTCATCATCGTCTATCACGGCGGCGGGCATATTCTCGGCTTTCTCGCTGCCGGGCTCGCGGGCGCGGCGCTGTCGCTGGTCTTCGCCGGCGTCGCGCTCGGTTTCCGCGCCAACCAGGTGGCGACGGGGCTCGCGATCGGCATTCTCGGCCAGGGCCTCTCGGCCCTTTTCGGCAAGAGCTACGAGAGCCTGACGGTGAAGGGCCTGCCGAAGCTCGCCCTTCCCGGCCTTTCCGAGATCCCCCTCATTGGCGGGCTCTTCGTGCAGGACGCCGTCGTCTGGCTGTCGCTTCTCGTGACCGTCGCGATCTGGGCGACCTTCGCCTACACCAAGACCGGCCTCGTCCTCCGCGCCATCGGCGAGAATCCGAAGGCGGCCCATGCGATCGGCTATCCCGTCATCGGCGTGCGCGTCGCCGCGATCGCCTTCGGCGGGCTGATGGCAGGGTTCGCCGGCGCCTATGCCGCCACCGTCTACACGCCGCTCTGGGCCGACGGCATGATCGCCGGGCGCGGCTGGATCGCCATTGCCCTCGTCGTCTTCGGTACCTGGCTGACGGGGCGCGTCTTCCTCGGGGCGTGCCTGTTCGGCGCCGTGTCGTTGACGAGCCTCGCGGCGCAGACGACCGGGCTTGCGGTGCCGTCGCAACTGCTCTCGAGCCTGCCCTATCTCGTCACCATCCTCGTGCTCGGCATCATCTCCGCAGACCGGCGCCTCTTGAAGCTGAACGGCGTCGCCTCCCTCGGGGAACCGTTCGAGCGCTAGAGTTTGTCAGGGATAGATGGAATCCGGTTATCCCGAAACGACAAACGACAACAGACTCTGGCAGGTGCCTGCGGCGGGGACGGCGATCGCGCGCCATCCGTAAAGGCGGGGAGCCATCGCCGCACGGGAGCGCTGCTATCTCCCTGATTTTCCAACGACAGGGGCTGGCTCTGTCCGCCCTGCCTCCCCCGCCGGGCCTCCTCGCCCATCCCCGCGCGATACCGCCTCGCCACCGCATGATAGGATATTTTTCCTAAAATCTGGAAGGATGATCCTCATGCGGAATTTTACCCTCGGATGTCGCATCGGCCGCCCGCTTCCGGCCCGCCCGCCGACGCAGATCGTCGCCTGGGGCGACAGCCTGACGGCTGGCGGGTATACGACCGCGGCCGGCGCGCTGTTCTCGCCGCCGCGCGCCGTGCTCAATCGCGGCGTCGGCGTGCAGACCTCGACGGAGATCGCCGCGCGCCAGGGCGGCAGGGCGATCCTGCTGACCCTCGACGGCGACGAGATCCCGGCGCTCGGCGCCGGCACGCTTCATTCGAACGACACCTTCGGCGGCACGGAGGTGCCGGCCGCATGGGGGACCTATAGCGGCGGCCCCGGCACGGCCTTGTCCGTCGCGGCGGGCACGCTGGTGGCGGACCTCGTCAACCGCGCCGGCCACGCCGATTTTCCCGGCCCGGCCCGCGACATCGGCGCGCTCGCCGCCGGCGACATCCTCAAAGTCGCGTTCGACGTCGTCGAATACACCTTCCCGCAGCCGCTCCAGGTCGGCATCACCGCCGGCGCCTGGAGCCAGGGCGGGCCGTCGACATCGATCACGGAGGTCGGGCATTACCGCATCTACGTCCCGGTCATCGACGACAAGGAAGGCGCGCCGCAATCGCTTTCGTTCCTTTATGCCGGGGCGGCGGTGGCGCTGTCGGGCCGGCTGCGGCTCGACAACGTGGTGGTGACGAAGACCGTTCCGCCGCTGGAGCCGGTCACGGTCACCGCCCGTTCGGTCTCGCCGGTCACCTATCAGGGGCCGTTTTCCGGCGGCGTGCGCCGGCTCGCCGGCACGCTTGCCGGCGTCGCCGGACATCTCGAGCGGGCGGCAACGCCGGACGACAGCGGCAACGGGAGCGCGGCGATGACCTTTGTCCGCACCACGCCCGGCCCTGCGGTCGCCTGCCCGCCGGGCTCGCTCTTCGTCCCGGAGGAGGCGGAAACGCTTCGCGCCGGCACCGCCTGGATCTGGGTCGGGCGCAACAATATCGACGCGCCGGCGACGGTGAAGGCGGACATCGCCGCGATGATCGCCCATCTCGGCCACCGGCGCTATCTCGTCGCCGGCCTGCTGAATGCGGCCGGCGAGGGGATCGGAACCGGGGCCCATGCGACGATCGCGGCGGCGAATGCGGATCTCGCGGCACTCCACGGCGCGCGCTTCGTCGATCCCGGCGCCGCACTGCGGGCGGCCGGCAACGGCTCGCCGGGCGACGACGACGACATCGCCGCCGGCATCCCGCCGCGCTCGCTGCGTGCCGATGCGATCCACCTGAATGCAGGCGGCAATGCCGTCGTCGCGGCGGCGATGCATGCGGCGACGCGGCGCTTCGGCTGGTAGACGCGGGCCTGTCCGGCGCGACCGGGACACCGGACAGGCTCCCCCTCCTGACGATGCGCCCGAAAGTGTTTCCCCCGCCTCGTGCGACGCCGGAGCGATCCCGCTCCGGCAGGAAAGGCTTTCAGGCGCGGCGCGATCCCGCGGACGGGCCGCCCGTCCTGCTGCCGATGTTCCGCATGTCCCGCAGAGCTGGTCCCGCGGGTCTTGCTCTCAGTCCGGCGCGACGGTTCCGTAGACATGACCGCCCGGCGCCTGGTCGGTCGGGGAAATGTCGATCTGCGCAAGATCGACATGGGCCGGCAGGACGAGCGCCGCCATCAGGGCATCGGCGATGTCGGCGGGCTGGAGGGCACGCTGCGCGGCATACATCTTCGCCGTCAGCGCGGCGGCATCGCCGGCAAAGGCCTGCAGGTAGAAGTCGGTCTGTACCCGGCCGGGGATCAGCTCGGTAAGGCGGACATTGCTGCCGGCGAGGTCGTAGCGCAGCACCTTGCCCGCCTGCGACAGGCCGGCCTTCGCCGCGCCATAGGCGGTCGTCTGGGGAAAGACGTTGTGCGCGGCGGTGCTGGTGATGTTGAAGACATGGCCGCGCCGGCGCGCGATCATGCCGGGCAGAAGCGCCCGGATCAGCGTCAGCGGCGCCGTCAGGTTGAGCGCGATCGTCTCGGCGACCTCCTCCGGCGTCTGTTCGTGGAGCGGCTTCACCGTGGCGAGCCCGCCGGCATTGTTGACGAGGATGTCGACCGGGGCGCCGTTCAGCCCGGCAAGGATGGCGGCCGTGTCGCGCACGTCGGCGACGACCGGCACGACGCCGCAGTCGGCGGCAAGCGCCTCCAGCGCCGGCGCCGTGCGGGCGAGCGCATAGACGGTGACGCCGGCGCCGGCAAGCGCCCGGCAGATCGCGGCGCCGATGCCGCGCGAGGCGCCGGTGACCAGCGCGGTTTCATAGGGCAGGCTCATCGGTGCATCCTCTCCATCCTGGCGCCGTTTCCTTCGGGACGGGAGCATGTCCGAGGCAAACGGGATGTTGCGTCATGTCGTCTCGACCGCGGCGTCCGGCGCCGGAACGACCCCGCCCCGGCCGGACATGGTCTAAAGCGCGCCGTCTTCCGAGACCGCCTTCAGGATCTTGACGAGGCCGCGGTCGCGCTCGGCCCTGAGGTCGTCGTCGCTCCGCGCGCCGAGCGTATCGCGCAGCGACGACGACACGGTCGCGATCGTCTCGCGGTCGAGCATAGCATCGCCGAGATCGTCCCAGATCGCCTGGTAGGTCGGGCCGTACTTGACGAGGAAGGCATCGATCCCATCGGCATTGAGGTGGTTCGAGATGAACGAGCCCTGCAGCGTCCATTTCGGCCCAGGGCCGTAGACGAAGGCGCGGTCGATGTCCTCGACCGAGGCGACGCCGTCGCGCACCAGCGCGATCGCCTCGCGCCACATCGCGCCCATCAGCCGCAGCGCCAGATGGCCGGTCACCTCGCGGTTGAGCACCACCGGCTTGCGGCCGATCGCCTCGTAGAAGGCGCGCGCCGTCGCCACCGTCTCCGGCGCGGTCGCCGCACCGCCGACGATCTCGACCAGCGGCATCAGATGCGCCGGGTTGAAGGGATGGCCGAGCACGATGCGGCCGGGCCGGGCGCAGGCGCGCTGCATCTCGCTGACGATGAGGGCCGAGGAGGACGAGGCGATGACGACGTCGTCGTCGACATGGCGCTCGATCTCGGCGAGCAACGCCTGTTTGAGGTCGAGGCGCTCCGGCCCGTTTTCCTGCACGAAGGTCACGCCGGCGAGCGCCGCGCCGAGGTCGCCGGAGAAGACGAAGGCGCCGAGGGCCGGTGCCGGTCCGTGCAGCGCCTCGACATCGGCAAGCAGCGCCGGGAAGGCGGCGTCGAAGGCCGCCGCGCGGGACGGATCGGGATCGTAGGCCCGGACGTCGAGGCCGGCATGGCGGAAGGCGGCCGCCCAGCGCTGGCCGATCGTGCCGAGGCCGACGATGCCGACGGCGCCCTGGCGGCGGAGATAATCGCGGTCGATCGCCATGGTTCAGCCCGCCGCCGCGCGCGGTGCCGCGTCGCCGTCGAGCGCGGCGCGGAAGCCCGTATTGACGTCCGACCAGGGGATCAGGAGATCGATCCAGGCGGCGATGCGGCCGCTCGTCAGGATCGCCTGGTCGACAAGGGCGGCAAGTGCCGCGGTTTCGTCGGCAAGGGCCGCCTCGAGCGCGAAGAGCGCATCCGCCGAGGTCGAGAGGTGGCAGAAGTCGCGCAGCCGCACGGCGGCCTTGTTCAGCGCCAGCGCCGCCGCATAGCGCAGCATCGGCGCCGGATCCCGTTCGAGGCGTTCGCGCACCCACCAGAGCGTCTCGTGCAGCACCCGCGCCTCCGATTCCGCCATGAAGACGGGGCCGGCGGGATGCATGATCGCGCGCGAGCGCGTCAGCGCCGCGATGTCGGCCGGGCAGGCGGCCCAGAGGACCCTTCGGGCCTCTATGATTCCGGCCGGCACGCCGGGTTCGGCGGCAGGGCTCTTGCCAAACGGATGGCTGTCGGCAAGCGACAGCGTGCCCTCGAAGCGGCCCCGGCCCTGGCCGTCGCGCAGCCGCGCGGCGAGCGCGGCGATGCCCTCGACCGGGCCGTCGAGATGGCCGAGCACGGTGACCGACGCCGTCTCCGCCTGCAGCGGCGCGAAGGTGATCTCGAGAAACTGGCGCACCGGCCAGTAGATGAAGGCGCCCGGCCGCGCGTCGAGCACGTGCACGGCGCCCTCGACATCCTCGACGAAGGGCGCATGCCAGTAGATGTGGCTGCCGGCGATCTTCGGCGTGTGCAGCTGCAGCGCCATCGGCAGATGGGCGGCGAGCGCCGCCAGCGTGCGCGGCGCCTTGTCCGGGGCGCAGGTCACCGTCCACCGCGCGCCGGCGATGTCGAAATCGAGCTTCATGCTGTGGGCGTCCGTGGTTGTGCGGTCTTCGCCGCGCTTACTTGCCGGGATCGAAGAAGGAAACGGGCTTGAGGATCTGGTTGCGCATGTCGAGGAGATAGTCGGTCTCGATCACCTTCCGGCGATAGTCCTGCCAGTTCGGATCGGCCTCCATCGCGTCGCGGCGCGCCTCGCGGTCGGCGAGACTGTCATATTTCCATAGGTGCACGGTGCGCGAGAGATCGCCGATATGGGTCTGGAAGAAGCCGAAGGGCTCGCCGAGATAATGGCGCTGCATCGGCAGGCCGACATCCTCATAGAGCTTCAGGAAATGCGAGAGCTTGTTCGGCCGGGCGGTGTAGGTGCGGTGATCGAAAATCATGGGAAGCCCTTCCGCGTGTCAGACTGGGGAAAACATGGGGCGATCATGACACAGTGCATAATGGTGTGTCGACACTTTTGTTGTGCAGTTCCGGGCTTTTGTCGGGAATCCCCGCCGGAAAAAGAGGATGCGCCCGAAGGCGCATCGAGGTGACCCGCGGGGGAGGTGCGGGTGAAAGGAAAGGGCCGTCAGCGGGCAGAGCGGACGAGTTCGCCGACGAGGCTGGCGACGATCTCGGGGCATTCGATCTGCGGCACGTGGCCGATGCCGGCGAGCCGGTGCAGCGCCACGCTCCCCGGGACCGCCTCGGCATGGGCGGGCGGGATGATCGCGTCGCGCCGGCCCCAGATCACCTTGGCCGGGACGCGCAGGGCGGCAAGCGCGGCGCCGACGCCTTCCGCCTGCACGCCGTCCGGGAAGAGCTGCAATGCGAGGCCGGCGAGCTTCTCCTGCGCGCCGGTCTTGCGCCACTGGCGCAGCACCGCCGCCGCATAGCCGGGCGGAAGGACGGCCGGATCGCCGACCATCCGAGCGAGCCACGGCGCCAGGGCAGCCTCCGACCCGGCTTTTGACAGGCCGGCGACGAAGCCGTGGTCGATCTCCGGCCCGAGGCCCGCAGGCGCGATGAGGCAGAGCGAGCGCACCGAGACGCGCCCGAGCGCGGTCAGCGCCAGCGCCACCGCGCCGCCGAGCGAATGGCCGACGAGATGGGCGCTGTCGATGCGCTTTTCCTCGAGCACGTCGGAGAGGGCGAGCGCCATTTCCGTGACGCTTGCCGCCGGCATCGATAGGGCGTCGCCATGGCCGGGGAGATCGAGCGCCAGCACCGGCTGGTCGCGGCCGATCAGCGCCGTCACCTGCCGCCAGATGCTGCGGTCGGCGCCGAAACCGTGCAGGAAGACGATCGGCGGCAGGGCCCCGGCCGGGACGGACGGGGCAGGCCTTGCCGCCGGCAGCGGCGTTTCAGCGGCGCGCGCAAGGACGGCCTCGACGTCGCGCCTCTTGATCCGGCCGCTCGCCGCGCTCGGCGTCAGCCCGGAAAGATCGATGCCGGCCTCGCGGGCGCGCCGGCGGGCGAGCGGGCTGGCGACGACGCGGGCGCCGGCGGGGCGAACGGCCGGCGCCTGCAACGAGGTCTCCGGCGGCAGGACCGCACCCTCGGCGGCGGCGATCAGCGAATTGTCGACCGGCGCGCCGGTCGCGTCGGCCCGCGCCACGCCGACGACGCCGTCGCCGACGATCCCGAGCGTCGCGCCGACGGGCGCCTCCTTGCCGACCGGATAGAGGATGTCGGTGAGGACACCGTCGGCGGGCGCCTCGATCTCGGTCGCCGCCTTCGCCGTCTCGACGACGACGACGACCTCGCCCTTCTTCACGGCATCGCCGGGCTTCGCCCGCCATTCGACGACGAGCACCTCTTCCATATATTCGCCGCCGGCGCTCTCGATGATGATCGGATGGCTCATGATCCGCCCTCAGCCCAGCGTCTTCAGCGCGGCGGCGCGGATCTTTTCCGCATTCGGCAGCACCGCCATTTCCAGCGGCTCGCTGTAGGGGATCGGCATGTCCGGCAGCGCCACGCGGGCGACCGGCGCGTCGAGATCGTCGAAGCAATGGTCCATGATGCTCGCCGAGAGTTCCGCCGCATAGCCGCAGAAGGTCCAGCCCTCGTTGACGACGACGGCGTGGTTGGTCTTGGCGATCGACGCCTTGATGGCGGAAATGTCGAGCGGACGCAGCGTGCGCAGGTCGATCACCTCGGCCGAGACACCGTCCTTCTCCAGCAGTTCGGCCGCCTTCAGGCTTTCGAGCACCATGCGCGAGGTGGCGAAGATCGACACGTCAGAACCTGTGACCCGCGTATCGGCCTTGCCGAGCGGCACGGTGAAATCGCGGTTCTCCGGCACCTCGCCCCGCGTGTTGTAGAGCAGCTTGTGTTCGAGGAAGACCACCGGCTGGCGGTCGCGGATCGCCGATTTGAGCATGCCCTTGGCGTCGGCGGGCGTCACCGGCGCCACCACCTTGATTCCGGGAATATGGGCGAGCATGGAATCGAGCGCCTTCGAATGCTGCGCGCCGGCACCGGCGCCGCCGCCGCCTTGCGTGCGCAGCACGAAGGGCATCGAGACCTGGCCGTTCCAGATGTAGTCGTAGATCGAGGCCTGGTTGACCAGCGCATCGAGGGTCAACGGCAGGAAGTCGGCATACATGATTTCGAGGATCGGCCGCGTGCCGGTCATCGCCGCCGTCACTGCCATCGCCGTCATCGCCTGCTCGGAGATCGGCGTGTCGCGCACGCGGTTCTCGCCGAACTCCTCCATCAGGCCGCGCGTCACCTTGAAGACGCCGCCGTAACGGCCGATGTCCTCGCCGAAGATGAAAACGGTCGGGTCGTCCTGCATTTCCTCGCGAAGCGCCGCATTCAGGGCCTCGGCATAGCGCATCATCGCCATATCAGTTCATCTCCGAATAGGCGCCGCTCCAGGCATGGATCTCGAAGGCGGGATAGGGGTCGGCAAGCGCCTGCTGGAAGGCGGCCTTGACCTCGGCGGTGGCAGCCTCGTCGATTTCCCGAAGTTTCTCCTCGCCGATCTCGGCCTTCAGCGCATTGAAGGCGACGGTGATCGGGTCGCGCGCCTTCCAGCCGGCCACTTCCTCGGCCGACTGGTAGCCGCCCATGTCGGAGGTGGAGAAGCCTTCCAACCGATAGGTCTTCGCCTCGATCATGCCGGGGCCTTCGCCACGGCGGGCGCGCTCGACCATCTCGCCGACGGCGCGATAGACGGCGACCGTGTCGTTGCCGTCGACGATCTCGCCGGGAATGCCATAGCCGGCGGCGCGGATCGCCAGATCCTTCACCGGCGACTGCACCGAAGAGGGGACCGTCAGGCCGTACATATTGTGTTCGAGGATGAAGACGACCGGCAGCTTCCACAGTGCCGCCATGTTCATCGATTCGTGACAAATGCCGGTCTGCGCCGCGCCATCGCCGAAGAAGCAGACGGCGACGTCGCCCTTGCCGAGCACCTGCAGCGACAGCGCCATGCCGGTCGCCGCCGGGATGCTGCCGCCGACGATGGCATTGCCGCCCATCACGCCCTTTTCCGCGTCCGCGATCAGCATGTGGCCGGCTCGGCCGCCGCAGGCGCCGGTCTCGCGGCCGAAGATCTCGGCGATGACGGCGCGCAGGTCCATGCCCTTGCCGATGTAATGGGCATGGCCGCGATGGGTGGTCGTCACCTTGTCGCCGGCGGCAAGCACGGCGGTGGCGGCGATGCCGACGCCCTCCTGCCCGTCGCAACGGTGGATCGGCCCGCGCGTGCGGCCTTCCTTGTGCAAGAGCCCGAGCCCTTCCTCCAGCCGGCGCACCACGATCATCTTGCGGTACATCTCGACCTGCTCGTCGATCGACGGTGAATTCCTCATCGCGCGCCCCCTGCTTGACATGCACGGAGCCTAGCATCTGCATTCACAACTGTCGACACTAAAATGGCCGCGTCAGGCATTGGTTCCGGGAAGGCCGAAGGCCTGCTGGAAATAGCTGCGGAAGGCGCGCATCGCCGGGGTAAAGGCGGAGCTCGCCCGCCAGGCGAGCCCGACATCCATCGACGGCACCGGGTCCTTTACCGTCAGCGTCTCGATGCGCCGGCCTTCGAGCGACCAGGGCCGGTGCACCATGTCGGAGAGGATGGCGACGCCGAGATTGTTGGCGACCATCGAACGCACGGCTTCGATCGAGGAGGTGCGCAGCATGACGCGCGGCTGGTAGGGGGTGGTGCTCCAGTATTTCAGCGCGCTGTGGGCGGCCTCGTCGACGGTGAGCATGATATAGGGCTCCTCCGCCACCTCCTTCAGGCCGACATGGCCGAGCTTCGACAGGCGATGGCCGGCCGGAAGCCAGAGGCGGCGCACCGAGCTCATCAGCGTCTCCGTCGACAGCGCCGGATTGAGGATGTTGGAGGTGAGCAGCACCGACATGTCGTAGCGGTTGGAGAGCAGCCCCTCCTCGATCGCCTCGCGATTGACCTCGTAGAGCTGCAGCCTCAGCTTCGGGTAGAGCCGGCGCAGGCGCTCGACATGCAGCGGCAGGAAATAGCCCATGACCGTATAGGTGGCGGCGATCGTCAGCTCGCCCTCGACGTCGCTGGAGACGAGGTTGAGATGGGTCGCCTCGTCGACCTTGGCGAGGATCTCGTAGGCATGCGACAGGAACTGCCGCCCGCCCGCCGTCAGTTCCATGCCCTGCGGCGTGCGGTTGAAGAGGGCGATGCCGACGTCCTGCTCCAGTTCCTTGATCGCCGTCGTCACCGCCGACTGCGAGATCGACAGGGAGACGGCGGCATAGGAGATCTGGCCCTGCTCGGCGGTGGCGACGAAATAGCGAAGCTGGCGCAGGCTGAAGGACATAGAAGCTCCCTTCCGATTTTCAGAATTGCGAACGGAAGAATCCGAAGAACCACCATACGCCTGATCAGATCAACGGCGATCTCAACCTATGTCCTGCATAAATATTTGTTTTAGAAAGGTAATTTCTGCCCAGAAACTGGACACCGTCATCTGATTTTTCGATATTCAATCATCAAAAAATGAATTTTTCAAACGCGATCTTTCGTCCTACCGTTCGTGAAAGCTGAAGTCGGGAGAACGGGCATCGTGAAGACAGCCGTCGATATCAACTGCGACATGGGCGAGGCCTTCGGCCGCTGGCGGATCGGCGATGCCAGCGACGCGGATCTGATGGCCGAGATCAGCTCGGCCAACATCGCCACCGGCTTCCATGCCGGCGACCCGAACCTGATCGACGAGACCGTCCGGCTCGCCTGCTCGCACGGCGTCGGCATCGGCGCCCATCCGGGCTACAACGACCTGCAGGGCTTCGGCCGGCGCAAGATCCTCGGCACGGCGAGCGAGCTCGTCAACGACATCGTCTACCAGGTCGGGGCGCTCAGGGAGTTCGCCCGCCGCCACGGCGCGTCGCTCCAGCATGTCAAGCCGCATGGGGCGCTCTACATGGAGATGGCCGGCAATCCCGAGCTTGCCCGGCTCTTCGTCGACTACATGCGCAAGACCGCGCCGAACGCGGCGATCTTCTGCATGGGCGGCTCGGTCACCGATCAGGTGGCGCGCGAGGCCGGCCACCCGGTGATCCGCGAATTCTACGCCGACCGCGACTATGACGACAGCGGCTCGATCGTCTTCGTGCGCGATGCCGGCCGCCCCGATCCGGCGGCGATCGCGAAGAAGGTGCTGCGCGCCTGTACCGAAGGCCGGGTGCGCACCGTCGCCGGAAACGACATCGACATCGCCTTCGAATCGATCTGCTTCCATTCCGACACGCTCGGCGCCCATGACATCGTCAAGACGATGCGCAAGGCCCTGATCGAGGCCGGCATCCGCATCGTCCCCGCCTCTGAACTCATCGCCTGACAGACCTGACCGGAGAGATCCATGAGCAGCCACGAGATCCAGTCGCCCCTTCCCGGAACCTTCTACCGCGCCTCCTCCCCGGATGTGCCGCCGTTCAAGGCGGACGGCGACCCGGTGGCCGAAGGCGACGTCATCGGCCTGATCGAGGTGATGAAGACCTTCCAGCAGGTGACGTCGACCGTCTCGGGAAGCGCCATCACCTTTACCGTCGACAACGAGGAGCCGGTGATGGCCGGCCAGGTGATCGCCGAGGTCAAGGCATGACGATCCGCTCGGTCCTTGTCGCCAATCGCGGCGAGATCGCGGTCAGGATCGTCAAGGCGGCGAGGGCGCTCGGCATCCGCACCGTCCAGGTCCACAGCGCGGCGGACGCCGACATGCTGGCGGTCAAGCTCGCCGACGAGGCGGTCCAGATCGGCCCGCCGGCGCCGAAGAAGTCCTATCTGAACGTCGAGGCGGTGATCGCGGCGGCAAAAGCCGCCGGCGTCGATGCCGTGCATCCCGGCTACGGCTTCCTCTCGGAAAACGGCGATTTCGCCGATGCCGTCACCGCGGCCGGCCTGATCTTCATCGGTCCGAGCGGCGATGCGATCCGGCTGCTCGGCGACAAGGTCGCGGCGCGCAAGGTCGCGGCCAAGGCCGGCGTGCCGACCGTTCCCGGCAGCGACGGCCGCCTGTCGAGCCTCGACGAGGCCCGCGCCGTCGTCGCGCGCACCGGCTTTCCGGTGATGATCAAGGCGGCGGCCGGCGGCGGCGGGCGCGGCATCCGCATCGTCAACACCTTCGCCGAGTTCGAGCAGCAGTTCCCGCAGGCTGCGGCAGAGGCCGCGGCCGCCTTCGGCGACGGCGGGCTCTACCTCGAAAAGGTCATCACCCGCGCCCGTCATGTCGAGGTGCAGATCTTCGGCGACGGCGAGACTTTCGTCCATTGCTTCGAGCGCGAATGCTCGCTGCAGCGCCGCCGGCAGAAGGTCTGGGAGGAGGCGCCGTCGATGGCGCTGCCCACGACCGTCCGGGAAAAACTCTGCGCCAGCGCCGTGGCGCTCGCCCGCGAGGTCGGCTATCGCGGCGCCGGCACGGTCGAATATCTCTACGACGACGAGACGGAAGCATTCTACTTCATCGAGGTCAACACCCGCATCCAGGTCGAGCATCCTGTGACCGAGATGATCACCGGCATCGATCTGGTGCAGGAAATGTTCAAGGTCGCCGGCGGCGCACCGCTCTCGGTCTCTCAAGCGACGATTGCGGCGAAGGGCCATGCGATCGAGTGCCGGATCAACGCCGAGGATCCCGCGCGCGGCTTCCTGCCGGCGCCGGGCACGATCACCCGGCTCGTCGTTCCGGAAGGCGAGGGCATCCGCTTCGATACGATGCTCTACGAGGGCTACACCGTGCCGCCCTTCTACGATTCGCTGCTCGGCAAGCTGATCGTCCATGCCGACACGCGGCAGGCCTGCCTCGAACGGCTCGCAACCGCGCTCGACGGCCTCGTCATCGAGGGCGTGCCGACGACGATCCCGCTGCACAGGGCGCTCGCCGCCGATCCGGACGTCAGCGCCGGCGCCTTCCACACCCGATCCCTCGAAGCCTGGCTCGAAACGCGGCTCCTCGCCCCGGCCGGCAAGACCACGGAGGTTGCCTGATGCCCGCACGCTACACGTTCGGCGGCGACGAACATCTGTTCGTCGAATGCAGCGACGAGATGTCGCTCGACGCCTTCTTCACGTCCCTGTCGATGGCGACGGGCGTGCGCGAGAGCGCGATCACCGGCGTCACCGAGATCTGCCCGGCCAACGCCTCCTTCCAGGTGAAGTTCGATCCGGACGTCATTTCCCCCGACGACATCCTGCGCGAGGTGAAGGCGATCGAGGGCGCGGCGGAAAAGGCGGAACCCGTCATCAGGACCCGCATCGTCGAGATCCCCGTCTTCTACAACGATCCCTGGACCCATGAAACGCTGATGCGTTTTCGCGAGCGGCATCAGGATCCCTCCGGCACCGATCTCGACTATGCGGCGCGGGTGAACTCCTACGACACGGTCAAGGATTTCATCGCCGCCCATTCCGGCTCGCCCTGGTTCGTCTCGATGGTCGGCTTCGTCGCGGGCCTGCCCTTCATGTACCAGATGGTCGAGCGCCAGCGGCAGATCGAGGTGCCGAAATACCTGCGCCCCCGCACGGACACGCCGAAACTGACGGTCGGCCATGGCGGCTGCTTCGGCTGCATCTATTCCGTGCGCGGCGCAGGCGGCTACCAGATGTTCGGCATCACGCCGATGCCGATCTTCGACCCGACGCAGACGACCTCGTATTTGCGCGACTTCATGGTGTTCTTCCGCCCCGGCGACATCGTCACCTTCAAGCCGGTCGATCGCGACGGCTACGACCAGGCGGTGGAGGAGGTCGACAAGGGCCTGTTCGCCCCGCCGATCCGCGAGGTGACCTTCGACCTGCGCGACTTCAAGAAGGACATCGACGGCTACAACGCCAAGCTGGAGGGTCTGCTCCATGGCCATTAAGGTTCTGCATCCGGGTCTTTCCACCACCGTCCAGGATCTCGGAAGGCCCGGCTATTTCCATCTCGGCATCCCGCTCGGCGGGGCGATGGACCGGCTGGCGCTGCGCGCCGCCAACCTGCTCGTCGGCAATGACGAGGGTGCGGCCGGTCTCGAAGCCGTGTTCATGGGGCCGAAGCTCGAATTCACCGCGGATGCGCTGGTCGCCGTCACCGGCGCCGACATGCCGCCCCGCGTCGACGGCGAGGTCCAGCCCGGCTGGACGGCCTTTGCCGTCAAGGCGGGGCAGGTGCTCACCTTTGACACGCTGAAATCGGGCGCCCGCATCCTGATCGCCGTCTCCGGCGGCATCGACGTGCCGCTCGCGCTCGGCAGCCGCTCGACCTATCCGATCGGCGCGCTCGGCGGCTTCCACGGCCGGGCGATCGCCGCCGGCGACGAACTGCCGGTCGGCGAGGGCAGCCTTGCCGGCGCGGGCCGGACGGTGGCGGAAGACTTCCGCCGCGGCCCCGGCAAGCCGGCCGAACTGCGCGTCCTTCCCGGCCTCTACTGGGACCGGCTGACGGAGGAGGCCAAGGACACCTTCTTCGCCGACACCTGGAAGGTGGCGCCGGAGGCCGACCGCATGGGCTACCGCTTCCGCGGCGGCACGAAGATGAGCTTTGTCGAGCGCGACCAGCCCTTCGGCGCCGGCTCCGATCCGTCGAACATCGTCGACAGCTGCTACCCCTATGGCTCGATCCAGATCCCGGGCGGCACCGAGCCGATCATCCTTCACCGCGACGCGGTCTCGGGCGGCGGCTATTTCATGGTCGGCACGGTGATTTCGGCCGACATGGACCTGATCGGGCAATTGCAGCCGCACACGCCGACGCGCTTCCTCAAGGTGACGATGGAGGAGGCGCTGGCGGCGCGAAAGGATCGCGCCGGCCTTCTCGACCGCCTGCGCGCAAGTTTGGCTTGAGATGACAGCGGCCGGGCTATTCGACGCGGGTCAGATAGCCGGCCGTGACCGAGGGGCCGGGAATGATCGCCACGATCTTCATCTGGGCGATCATGCGGCGCATCGAGGCATCGAGATGGGCCTCCAGCATGGCGGCGGCGGCCTTGATCGCGCCGCGCATCATCAGTTCGGCGACAAGGCGCATCTCGGTGATCGCGGTCATGTCGTCGGGAAGCCCCAGATGGCGCAGCAGCCGCTCCGCGGCGCCGAGCGGCAGAAGGTTCTTGCGCACGAGCTCGCGCAGTTTCTCGTTGGCGCCGCCGAGCACGCAGGCCTCGATCATCTCGCCCTGCAGTTCCTGCAGGTTTTCGAGATCCTCGCCGGCCGCCGCCGCCTCCAGCGCCGCGAGACGCGCGAAGAAGGCGGCAAGGCGCGCCCGGTCGAGGCGGGCCGTCGCCGCCAGCAGCGCCGCCGGCTCCAGCATGCGCCTGAGGCCGAAATGATCCTTGATCGTCTGCGCGGTGAGCGGCCCGGCGATCCAGTGCGAGCTCTGGTTCTTGCGCACCAGGCCGCGCTCCTGCAGCCGCGACAGCACGTCGCGCACCACCGTGCGGCTGACGTTGAAATGCTCGGCGAGCTCCATCTCGATGATGCGGTATTCGCCGAAGACGACGCAGCCGGCGACGTCGTTCTCGACCGTGGTGTAGATGCGCTCCCAGGACGAGCGGCTCTGCAGCGCCTCGTCGGCATGCTGCGGGATGACGAGCCCGAAGGCCTTGATGTCGGTGCGGTTGGCGACGATCCCGGCATCCTCAGGGCCGACGAGGAAGCCGCGCCCCTGGAAGCGGTGCACGAGCCCCTCCGCCTCCAGCGCCAGCAGCGCGCGCTGCACCGGCGCGCGCGAGGTCTGCAGGATGTCGGCGATCGGCCCCTCGAGCAGCACCAGGCCGGGCGGCAGCATGCCGGCGACGATGTTTTCCCTCAAAATATGTTCGGCGATCTCGTAGCGTCGCCGCGCATTCTGGCCGGTGCCGTTCTTCATCATCCTGCACGGATCCCCCATCCGCACACCGGATGGCACACGCGGCCCCGGCCGGCGGGGCGGCCCCCGGACGACCATGTCGCGCTCAATAAATGACTTTTGCATACCAAGTTTGAGCGGAATTGTTGACCTGAAACAGGGGACATCGCAAGCGAAAATATCAGCCATGCATCAATTCGCATATGCGGGAGCGATATTGCGACGCAGCGCAGACGGAGCGATGCCTGCGAAATCGGCAGAAAACTGTCGATTTTTTTCGCAGAGAGCCTGATTTTTGACGATTCCCGCGCGGAGAGCGCACCGCCTGTCCGGTCGTGGCCTATCCGGGACGCAGACAAGCGCGTCCCCTGCCGAAAACGGCGCGTTTCGCGCCATGAACTTTTTATAAAAAGCCTATTGAATACAAAAATCATTTGTGTCATCACTTTCCCATGGACGACGAGAGAAGCGTCCATGAGGTGAACAACAAGAAGACGCCACGACAGGATCGGTTTCTCGCTGTGCGCGACCGCGCGCGCAGGCGCTCTCGGCTTGCTCTCCGCTTCCCGCGGACGGCGCGACGAAACGCCCTCCATGTTCGTGACGGGAGATGGTCAGATGACATCGACGGTCCTCACGCTCTCCAAGGTCACCCGCGCCTATGGCACGCTGAAGGCGCTGGACGGGCTCGATCTCGCCGTGCCGGACAATGCCTATGTCTCGCTGCTGGGCCCGAGCGGCTCGGGCAAGACGACGCTGTTGCGCGTCATTGCCGGCTTCGAGACGCCGGATGCGGGCACCGTGACCTTCAAGGGCCGCCGCGTCGAGACCGTGCCGCCGCACCGCCGCGACATCGGCTTCGTCTTCCAGAACTTCGCCCTGTTCCCGCACTTGAGCGTCGCCAGGAACGTCGCCTTCGGGCTGGAGAACCGCGAGGTGAACCCGGTCACCGATCCGAAGGTGGTCGAGGCCAAGGTGCGCGACATGATCGCGCTGGTCGGCCTCAAGGGGCTCGAGGATCGCGGCGTCACGCAGATCTCCGGCGGCCAGCGCCAGCGCGTGGCGCTCGCCCGCACGCTCGTCACCGAACCCTCGCTGGTGCTGCTCGACGAGCCGCTCGGCGCGCTCGACGCCAATCTGCGCGGCCGCATGCGCGGGGAGCTGCGCGCCATCCGCGAGCGCTGCGGCGTCACCTTCCTGCACGTCACCGGCAGCGAGACGGAAGCGCTCGCCATGGGCGATACCGTGCTGGTGCTGGATCAAGGCAGGATCGTCCAGGCCGACCGGGCGGACGCCCTCTACAACCGTCCGAACTCGGTCGCCGTCGCCCGCTTCCTCAACTGCTACAACCTCTTCGACGGATCCGTCTCCGATGCCGGCTTCAAGGGGCCGCTCGGCACCTTCCCTCTCGGGGCCCATCGCGCTCCGGCCGGCGGCCGTCCGGGCTACGCCATCCGCTACGACCGCATCGACGTGCGCCCGGAAGGGGCGGGCGTCGCCGCCGACGAGGTGGCGATCCCCGGCACCTTCATCGCCGACGAATATTCCGGCGCCGCCGTCAATTCCTTCTTCTCCCTCGAGGACGGCCGCGTCTTCGAGGTCGAGTCGCACTTGAGCCAGCATGAAGCGCCGGACTGCACGCCGCATGGCCGCTACGCGCTGGTGTGGAAGCGCGACGACGCCCTCGTCTTTGCCTGATTTTTGAACGGCCTCCCCGCCGGCGGACTGGAGATTGCCCGATGACGATGACCGTCACCACGACAGACACCGACGCGGCGGCGCCGCCGGTCAAAAAGGCGCGCGACAGGACGCTGTGGCTGCTCGCGCCCGGCGTCATCTGGATGCTGCTCTTCCTCGTCGCGCCGATCCTGATGATGGTCTACGTTTCCTTCTGGACGCAGACGACCTTCAAGATCGAGCCGATCCTGACGGTGAAGAGCTGGGTCACCTTCTTCACCACAGACACCTATCTCTCCGCGCTCTGGACGACGGTGCGCATCTGGCTGATCGTTCTTGCCGCCACCCTGGTGGTCGGCTACCCGACGGCGCTGTTCGTCGGCCTGTTCGTGCGCAACAAGACGCTGCAGACCGTGCTGCTCGTCTTCTGCGTCATTCCGTTCTGGACCTCCTTCCTCATCCGCGTTCTCGCCTGGCGGCCGATGCTCGGCAAAGAGGGCGCGATCAACCTGATCCTGCAGGGCATCGGCGTCATCGACCAGCCGATCGAGGTGCTGCTCTTCTCCGAACTCTCCGTCATCATCGGCATGACGCAGATCTACTGCGTCTTCATGGTCGGGCCGATCGCCTTCATGATGGGCCGCATCGACCAGAGCGTCATCGAGGCGGCGCAGGATCTCGGCGCCGGCTTCTGGCGCATCTTCCGCACGATCATCCTGCCGCTCTCCATGCCGGGCGTGGTCGTCGGGGCGATCTTCGTCTCGGTCATGGTGCTCGGCGAGTTCGCCACCGCGGCAGCCTTGTCCGGCCGCAAGGTCAACCTGCTCGGCAACATCATCGTCACCCAGGTCGGATCGCTGAAATGGGCGTTTGCCGCGGTGGTCGGCGTCGTGCTGACCATCCTGATGGGCATCGTCGTCGCCGCCCTTCTCCGGGTCGTCGATCTCAGGAAGGAGCTCTGAGCCATGCAAGCCAGCGGTACGAAATTCGCCCTCGGCGTCTACACCACGCTGTTCCTCGTCTTCCTCTACGCGCCGATGGTGGTGCTCGCCATCCTCTCCTTCCAGACCGGGCCGGAAGGCGGGCCGCAGTTCCCGATCATCGAATGGTCGACATACTGGTACAAGCATCTCTTCGGCCTGACGCCGCCCTCGCGCATCGCGCCGCTGCCGATCAACGAGGCGCTGTTCCGCTCGCTGACGCTCGCCGTGATGACGATGATCGTCTCGACCGTGCTCGGCGTCAGCGCCGCCCAGGCCTTCCGCCGCAAGTTCCGCGGCTCGGGCGTCGTCTTCTACCTGATCGTGCTCGGCATGATGGTGCCCGGCGTGCTCGTCGGCCTCGGCATGGCGCTCGTCGCCAACACGCTCGGCATCGACCGGCACTGGTGGGGCACGGCGTTTGCGCTGCATGTCGTCTACACCTTCCCCTTCGCCTTCCTCGTCATGCTGGCGATCCTCAACCGCTTCGACCAGACGGTCGAGGAGGCGGCCTGGTCGCTCGGCGTCTCGCCGGCCCGCACCTTCCGCAAGATCACCTTCCCGCTGATCTTCCCCGGCGTGCTCTCGGCCATGCTGTTCGCCTTCACCCTCTCCTATGACGAATTTTCCCGCACGCTCTTCGCCTCCGGCCGCGACCTGACGCTGCCGCTCGCCATCTACGGCACCTTCTCGGTGGAAGTGCATCCGAACGTCTTTGCCTTCGGCGTGCTGACGACGCTGTTCTCCTTCGGCCTGCTCGGCATCTATGCGGTGCTGATGCTGATGACCATCCGCCGCGCCAAGCGCGTCGCCATCCAGGAGGAAGCGTGATGCCCCATCATTCGACGGAAAACGGCTCCGCCATCGTGACCGGCGCCGGCTCCGGCATCGGCCGCGCCATCGCCCTGAAGCTCAGCGAGGACGGCTATGCCGTCACCGTCAACGACCTCAATCTCGACCGCGCCAGGGCCGTGGCGGACGAGATCACCGCCACTGGCGGGAAAGCCCATGCGGCGGCCGGTGACGTATCGTCGGAGGCCGACGCCGCCGCCATCCATGGCGCGTCGGTGGCGGCCTTCGGCGATACGGCGCTGCTGGTCAACAATGCCGGCATCGTGCACCAGGCCCTGTTCGAGAACCTTCAGACCGCCGATTTCGACCGGATGTTCGCCGTCCATGTGCGCGGCACCTTCCTGATGACCAAGCAGGTGCTGCCGGCGATGCTGGCGAAGGGCGCGGGCGTCGTCGTCAACATCGCCTCGCAGCTCGGCCAGATCGGCGGCATCGAGCTGTCCCATTACGCCGGGGCGAAATCGGCGATCATCGGCATGACCAAGTCGCTCGCCCGCGAGGTGTCGAGCCGCGGCGTGCGCGTCAACGCCGTCGCGCCGGGCCCGATCAACACGCCGCTGGTGCGCGAGCTGTCGGAGGACTGGCGCAAGCGCAAGGCGGCCGAACTGCCGCTCGGCCGCTTCGGCGAACCGGAGGAGGTGGCCGCCACCGTCGCCTTCCTCGCCTCGCCGGCAGCGAGCCTCTTCGTCGGCCAGACGCTCGGACCCAATTCCGGCGACGTGATGCTGTGAGATCGAAAGACAGACCATGACCGCACTGAGCAAGAGAGTTGTCCTGATCACCGGCGCCGGCATCGGCATCGGCCATGCGAGCGCCAAGGCCTTCGCCGCGCTCGGCGACCACGTCGTCGTCACCGACGTGCTGGAGGCCGAAGGCAACGCCACCGTCGAAGCGATCATCGCGAGCGGCGGCTCGGCCGAGTTCCACGTCCTCGACGTGCGCTCGACGGAGGCGGTCGATGCGCTGGTCGCCGGTCTCGACGCCCGCCTCGGCGGCGTCGACGTGCTCGTCGCCAATGCCGGCATCGCCCACAAGACGGCGCTTCCGGCGCTGACCGACGACAAGTGGGACCTGACCTTTGACATCGACTTGAAGGGCATTTTCCGCGTCGCCCGGGCCGTCGCGCCGAAGATGAAGGAGAAGAAGGCCGGCGCCATCGTCGCGCTCTCCTCGATCATGGGCGTCGCCTATGGCTGGGATGAGCATGTGCATTATTCGGCGGCCAAGGCCGGCGTCGTCGGGCTCGTGCGCGGGCTCGCCGTCGAGCTTGCCCGCGAGGGCATCCGCGTCAACGGCATGGCGCCCGGTTATATCCGCACGGCCCAGCTTCTGTCGGAGGAGAATTCGCTCGGGCCGGAACGGGCCAAGACGGTCGGCGAGATCATCCCGATGGGGCGGATCGGCGAGCCGGAGGACATCGCCGACGTGATCGTCTTCCTCGCCTCGCATGCGGCACGATACATGACCGGCCAGACGCTGGTCGTGGATGGCGGCCTGCTGGTCGGACGATACTAGGGCATGTCCAGCCGAGGCGGGATCGCTTCGGCGACGGACGATGCGGCAGACACAAAAGGAAAGAGTAGGGTCGGTGAACCGGAGTTGACCGGGCTTACTGAAGAGAAATCGTCGGGCGCCCGGCCGCATGCCGGACGCCTGCCGTGGACCGCGCAGGAAGGGGCGCCCGACAAGGCGTTCCGGGGAACAACCGAAACTGGAGAACAACCATGGCATTTTCGATGGAAATGAACCGCCGCAGCCTGCTGAAGCGTTCAGCCGGCGCGATGGCGCTCGCGATGGGCGGCGGCACACACTTCCTGTCCTCGCGGGCGGCCTATGCCCAGGCGACCGACCTCGCCAGCCAGCAGCTGCGCACGATCGGCCTGTCGGTCACCGTGCAGGAGCGCATCCTTGCCGACTTCAAGGCGGCGAGCGGCGTCGGCTCCACCTCGGGCACGGCAGCGACCTTCCCGGACGCCCAGACCCGCATCCTTTCGGGCTCCAAGGACTATGACGTCTGGGAAACGATCGGCGAGCGCCTGCCCTCGGTCGTCATGACCGACAATGCCGAGCAGGTCGCCGTGTCCGAGCTCAAGAACTGGTCGAACATCCGCGAGATCTTCGTCAAGCCCGATCCGAAGTGGCCGGCCTCCGCCCAGATCGTCGGCCAGATCTGGACCGACGAGAGCCAGCAGTCGCTCTGGATGGTGCCTTCCGTCTTCAACTTCGACTCGGTCGGCTACAACCCGGAAATCCTCTCCGACGAGGAGGCCAACTCCTGGACGGCGCTGTTCGATCCGAAGTACAAGGGCAAGTCCGGCCTCAACACCGACCCGCTGACGGCCTTCGGCCAGGCGGTCATGGCGATGAACACGCTCGGCCTGTCGAACGTCGCCAACCCGGGCAACCCGACCGCCGCCGAGATCGACGAGGCCGCCAAGTTCCTGATCTCGAAGAAGAAGGAAGGCCAGTTCCGCGCGCTCTGGGGCGATTTCGGCGAACTCGTCAACTTCCTCGCCTCCGGCGAGATCGTCGTCTCCGACGCCTGGCAGCCGGCCGTCATGGCGGTCAAGGCGCAGGGCAAGCCGTGCAAA
This sequence comes from Ensifer soli, assembly GCF_041928815.1. NCBI lineage: Bacteria > Pseudomonadati > Pseudomonadota > Alphaproteobacteria > Hyphomicrobiales > Rhizobiaceae > Ensifer > Ensifer soli. The sequence goes on from NZ_JBHFEI010000011.1 coordinate 166,175, forward strand.
TACGCCATTCCGAAGGAAGGCTATCGCGGCTGGTCGATCGGCAACACGATCCTGAAGGGCACGCCGAACAAGGAAGCCGCGATCGCCTATTGCGACTACTGGCTCTCCGGCACGCCGGGCATTACCGTCTCCGAGCAGGGCTACTACTCGCCGACGACCAACATCAAGGACGTCATGTCGCCGGAGAAGTATGCCTTCTGGTACGAGGGCAAGCCCTGGGTCGGCGCCGAAGAGCGCGGCATCAAGGAAGGGGATCTGCGTGACGGCGGTTCGCTCGAAACCCGCGCCGCCAACGTCGCCTACTGGCACCAGTGGCCGGACGAGTACGACCACCTCATCCAGAAGTGGGACGAGTTCCTGAGCGCCTGAGGCGCCCCGAGACGAACGACAGGAGGCGAGGCCGCACGGCCTCGCCTCGACGATCACCAAGCCGGAGTGCCGCCGATGACCACCCCCGATCTCGAACTCTTTAAGGTAGGCAAGGTCTACGACAACGGCACGCCCGCCGTCATCGACTTCAACCTGACCGTCGAGAAGGGCGAGTTCATCGCCTTCCTCGGTCCCTCCGGCTGCGGCAAGACGACGACGCTCAGGATGATCGCCGGCTTCGAGAGCATCTCGTCCGGCGACATGATGATCAAGGGCGTGCGGATGAACGAGATCAGCCCGGCCGAGCGGCCGACCTCGATGATCTTCCAGAACTACGCGCTCTTTCCCCATATGACCGTGCGCCGCAATGTCGGCTACGGGCTCGAGGTCAAGGGCCTCCCGAAGGCCGAACGCGACGCCAAGGTCGACCGCATCCTCGCCACGCTCGGGCTCGAGGACGTCGCCGACAAGCGCTGCGACAAGCTCTCCGGCGGCCAGCGCCAGCGCATCGCGCTCGCCCGCGGCCTCGTGGTCGAGCCGGACATCCTGCTGCTCGACGAGCCGCTCGGCGCGCTCGACGCCAACCTGCGCAAGGCGATCCAGAACGAACTGAAGCTGCTGCAGCGCAATCTCGGCGTCACCTTCGTCTTCGTCACCCATGCCCAGTCCGAGGCGCTGGCACTCTCCGACCGCATCGTCGTGATGAACCAGGGCCGCGTCGAGCAGATCAGCCCGCCGCGCGCGCTCTACACCCGGCCGAACACGCCCTTCGTCGCCCAGTTCATCGGCCGCAACACCATCTTCAAGGGCGCGGTCAAGGGCACCGAGAACGGCCACGCCATCGTCGACACGCCCTTCGGGCCGCTCGCCGGCGACGCCAACGGGACGCTCGCGAACGGGGCCGCCGCCAGCATCGTCATCCCGGCCGAGGCGATCGAGGTTTTCGCGCGCGGCGCTGTCGGCCGCAGTCACAACCGGATCGACGCGAAGATCAACCGCTTCGAGGTCGTCGGCCACATCTCCCATCTCGGCGTGACCCTGCCGGACGGGCGCGTGCTTTCGCTCGAAGCCCATGTCGACAAGTATCCGCCGGGCGTCTTCCCGGCCGATGCCGACATCACGCTCGCCTGGGCGCCGGAAAAGGCGACCGTCATCCCGGCGCACTGATCCACAGTCGAAGAACGACCGGCCCCCATGAGGTCCGGCAGATCCCTCAAGGAGGAACTATGGCAAAGGAAATCTTCTGCAGCTTCGGCATCGACGTCGACGCGGTCGCCGGCTGGCTCGGCTCCTATGGCGGCGAGGACTCGCCGGACGACATCTCGCGCGGCCTTTTCTCCGGCGAGGTCGGCAGCCCGCGCCTGCTGAAGCTGTTCGAGCGCTTCGGCATCAAGACGACCTGGTTCATCCCCGGCCACTCGATCGAGACTTTCCCCGAGCAGATGCAGGCGGTCGCCGATGCCGGCCACGAGATCGGCATCCATGGCTACACCCATGAAAACCCGATCGCGATGACGCGCGAGCAGGAAACCGAAGTGCTCGACAAGTGCATCGAGCTGGTGACGAAGCTTTCCGGCAAGCGCCCGACCGGCTATGTCGCGCCCTGGTGGGAATTCTCCAACGTCACCAACGAGCTGCTGCTCGAACGCGGCATCAAGTACGACCACTCGCTGATGCACAACGACTTCACGCCCTATTACGTGCGCGTCGGCGACAGCTGGACCAAGATCGACTATTCGAAGAAGCCGTCCGACTGGATGGTGCCGCTGAAGCGCGGCCAGGAAACCGACCTGATCGAGATCCCGGCCTCCTGGTATCTCGACGACCTGCCGCCGATGATGTTCATCAAGAAGGCGCCGAACAGCCACGGCTTCGTCAACCCGCACGACATCGAGCAGATGTGGCGCGACCAGTTCGACTGGGTCTATCGCGAGATGGACTATGCCGTCTTCCCGATCACCATCCACCCCGACGTCGCCGGCCGGCCGCAGGTGCTGATGATGCTGGAGCGGCTCTACGCCCACATGATCAAGCACCCGGGCGTGAAATTCGTCACGATGAACGAGATCGCCGACGATTTCGCCCAGCGCTTCCCGCGCAAGAAGTAAGATCAGCTGGCGGCGCGGATGTCTCCGCGCCGCCGGTTCTGAAGGGGGAAGGCCATGTGTTCGCTCTGCGGCGTCATCGGTGGGAACGAGCATTGGGCGGATGCGGCCGCGCGGCCGGGCGTCTATACCCGCAATGTCGAGCGCATCGACAGGAGGCGGGAACGCATGCGGCGCGTCAGCGCCGCCAACCGCATCCTCGCCGCCTACGGGCTGACGCTCTCCGACTGGCAGGGCGCCTCCTTCCTGCTCTCCTCGTTCACCGGCAAGACCGAGATCGTCGAGGATCTCGGTCATCTCTGGTCGGCCGCCGAGCGGGTGATCGGCCGCCCCTGCGATCCGCTGGCCGACGCGCTGATCGCCCGGCTGGAGGCGTGAGGCGATGGCCGGCGACTTTCCCGACTTCACCCAAGTCAACCTGCTCACCGGCTTTCTCGGCTCCGGCAAGACGACGCTTCTGAAGCGGCTGCTCACCGATCCCGCGCTCGAGAATGCCGCCGTGTTGATCAACGAGTTCGGCGAGATCGGCCTCGACCATCACCTGCTCGAGCGCATCGACGAGACGATGGTGCTGCTCCAGTCCGGCTGCCTGTGCTGCACCGTGCGGGGCGAGCTCGCCGACGCGATCCGCGACCTCCATTCGAAGCGCGACCGCGGCCTCGTGCCGCCCTTCGACCGCATCGTCATCGAGAGCACCGGCCTTGCCGATCCGTTCCCGGTGCTGTCGACGCTGAAGGCCGACCCGGTGCTGCGTCATCACTACAAGGCCGGAAACGTCGTCACCACGGTCGACGCGGCGAACGCGGCGCGCACGCTCTCGCTCTACGGCGAATCGACGCGCCAGATCGCCGTCGCCGACCAGATCGTGCTGACGAAAGCCGACATCGCCTCGCCCGGCGCCGTCGCGGCGGTGACGGCGCTGGTGCGCCGGCTGAACCCGGACGCGGCGATCCTCGACGGCGTGGCGGACGATTTCGACGCAGGCGCGCTGTTTTCCGGCGACGCCGCGCCGCAGGGAGACCAGCTCGTGTCCCCCGGCGGCTTCTACGCCGACGCGCCGGCGATCGACCTGCCGCATTCGGCCGGCGTGCGCTCCTTCGTGCTGGAGACCGACGAGGCGATCGACTGGACCGTCTTCGGCCTCTGGCTGACCATGCTGGTGAACCGGCACGGCGACCGGCTGCTGAGGATCAAGGGCATCCTCAACCTCGAGGGCGAGGAGTTCCCGGTCGCGATCCACGGCGTGCAGCATCTGGTGCACACGCCGGTGCATATGCGCCTCTGGCCGTCGGACGACCGTCGCTCGCGCCTCGTCTTCATCGTCGACGGGCTCGATCCGGCGCAGATCCTCCGCTCGTTCCGCGCCTTCACCGGCACGCGGGCCGGCGAGGCCGAGGCGCGGCTGCGGGCGGAGGGATAGGCGATGCGCAGGACCCCCGGCCTCGACAGCCTCGCCACGCCCGCGCTCCACACCGAGGGGCGCGTGACGCTGCGCGTCCTCGGCACGGCGATCTCGCTGCTTGAGGAACTGCGCCTCGGCGCCGAGCGCGACCTCGGCATGACGATCGTCCACGACAACCAGGATTTCGTCACCGCGCCGCACAAGGCGGCGCTGGAGCCGAACACCTATGACATCTACGACCAGTGCTTCCACAATCTCGACATCGTCTGGTACTGGCGCGCCATCCAGCCGATCGAGATTTCCCGCATCCCGCTCTGGGACGAGATCACGGATCTGACCAAGACCGGCCGGATCAGCCCGAACGCCCGCATCGGCCAGGGCGACGCGCCGGTGAAGAAACTCTACGTCCAGCCGAACCTCGCGCTCGACGAGATGCCCTCCGGCCAGATCTCAATGCTGCCGACGACGCACAATTTCGACAGTTTCGCCTATCGCACCGATGTGGCGCAGCCGAACCAGATGACCTCCTGGGCCGCCCTTCTCGATCCGCGCTGGCACGGCCATTCCGCGCTCGTCGACGAGCCGGCGATCGGCATCTTCGACGCGGCGCTCGCGGCCCAGTCGGCCGGGCTGATGACCTTCGACAATATCGGCAACATGACGGTCGAGGAGATCGACCGGCTGCTCGACCTTTTGGAGGAGCGCAAGAAGGCCGGCTTCTTCCGCGGCTTCTGGCGCTCGGCCGAGGACGCCGCCAACCTGATGAGCACCACGGACACGCGCATCCAGAGCATGTGGTCGCTCGGCATCAGCAAGCTGAATCTCCGCAACGTCCCGGTCGAGCTCGCCAATCCGGCCGAGGGCTACCGCGCCTGGCATGGCGGGCTCTGCCTGTCGCGGCATCTTTCCGGCCGCATGCGCGATGCGGCCTACGACTATCTCAACTGGTGGATCTCCGGCTGGCCCGGCGCCGTCGTCGCCCGCCAGGGCTACTACATGTCGACGCCGGAACGCTCGCGCCCGCATATGAGCGAGGCCGAATGGAATTACTGGTACGAGGGCCTGCCGGCCGCGACCGACCTGCCGGGCCCGGACGGGATCACCCGCATCCGCCCCGGCGCGGTGCGAAGCGGCGGTTCCTACTGGCAGCGCGCCAATTCCATCGCCGTGTGGAACACGACGATGGACGAACACAACTATCTCGTCCGCCGCTGGAGCCAGTTCGTCGCGGCGTGACCATGGATGCATGTCCCGCCGGAGCGAGATCGCCCCGGCGCCGGACCATGCGGTCAAAGACAAACGCATCATGGCGCCTGTCCGGTGAGGCCTTTTCACCGGACGGGCCCTCAGAACGGAAGACAGACATGACCCCTGCCCATGGCGCCCCGCCCGCCCCCGATGCCGCCGGCCCCTTCGCTGGAAGGTCCGCCGCCCAGCTCGCCGCCCTGATTCAGACCGGGGCGCTCGATCCGGTGGCGCTCGCCGAACGCACGCTCGACGCGATCGAGGCCCATCCGGACAAGGCGATCTTCCTCTCCGTCTCGCGCGAACGCGCTGTTGCCGAAGCGAAGGCCTCTTCGAGGCGTATCCGCGAGGGCCGCTCGCTCGGCCTGCTCGACGGCGTGCCCGTCGCCTGGAAGGACCTCTTCGACACGGCCGGCACGGTGACGACGGCGGGCTCGACCGTGCTCGGCGAAAACCCGCCGGCCGGGAGGGACGCGGGCGTCGTTTCCGCCTTGAAGGACGCCGGCATGATCGCGGTCGGCCGGGTCAACATGAGCGAGTTCGCCTTTTCCGGCCTCGGCCTCAACCCGCATTACGGCACGCCGCTGAACGCCTGCGCGACCGACATGCCACGCATTCCGGGCGGGTCTTCCTCCGGCTCCGGCGTCGCCGTCGCCGCCGGCCTCGTCCCGGTCTCGATCGGCTCCGACACCGGCGGCTCGGTGCGCATTCCTGCCGCCTTCAACGGCATCGTCGGCTACAAGGCGACCCGAGGGCGCTACGACATGGCGGGCGTCTTCCCGCTGTCGAAGAGCCTCGATTCGCTGGGACCCCTCTGCCGCACCGTGCAGGACGCAGTCTGGGTCGACGCGGCGATGCGCCGGGCCGCGCCCGCGATCGTCCGCGAAAGCCTTGCGGGACGAGAGATCGTCGTGCCGGTGAATGTCGTCTTCGACGGGGCGGAGGACGGCGTCGTCGCCGCCTTCGAGGCGGGGCTGGAGCGATTGCAGGCGGCCGGCGCGAGGGTGACGCGACTTGCCATCCCCGCCTTCGACGAGATCCTCGCCCTGATGTCGACCCATGGCGCGCTGGTAACGGCGGAGGCCTATGCGCTGCACCGCGCCCGCATCGAGGGACCGCAGGCGGACGCGATCGACCGCCGCGTCGTCACCCGCACCCGGCTCGGCGAGGCGATCTCGCTTTCGGCCTATATCGGCATCCTCGACGCCCGCGCCCGCCTCATCGCCGAGGTGGACGCGCTCGTCGCCGGGCGGCTCGTCGCCTTCCCGACCGTCGCCCATGTCGCGCCGCCGCTCGAACCGCTGAAGACCGACGACGCGCTCTTCGTCGCCACCAACGCGAAGACGCTGCGCAACACGCTGATCGGCAATTTCCTCGACTGGTGCGGCGTGTCGATCCCCTGCGGCACCGGCGCGGCCGGCATGCCGGTCGGATTCCTGCTCTCCGCCACCGCACGGCGGGACGAGGCGCTGCTGTCGGCAGCGCTTGCCGCCGAGCCCGCCCTGCGCGGCGACCTCACCTGAACACGGAAACCCGAAGGAGACCACCATGTGCATGGCCTGCTACGTCGACGAAGCGACGAAGAACAAGATCGTCGCCTACAATGCCGAATTCCATAAGGTGTCGAAGAGCCCCTTCGGCAGCGACGACGAGATCGGCATGCTGAACCTGATCGACGCGCAGTCGCGTTCGGCGATCATCGGCCGCACCGATGCCGCCAAGGTCTTCGACCTTTCCGTCGATCATTTCATCGGCATGCCCGGCTGGTTCGGCGCCGGCGACCAGCCCTACCAGATCTGGATGACCCACACGCCGCAGGGCGAGATCGTCGCCAATTCGATGGGCGTCACCCGCGAGCAGAACGAGCTCGTCGCCTATTCCGGCGACGCGATCTCGATGTACACCCATTGCGGCACCCATATCGATACGTTCAACCATTTCGGCTATAACGGCGAGATCTTCAACGGCTTCACCGCCCGCGACCATCTCGGCAGCCGCGTCTGGGAAAAATGCGGCCCGGAGAAGTACCCGCCAATCTTCGCGCGCGGCGTGCTGCTCGACATCGCCGCGCTTCATGGCGTGCCGACGCTGCCGCCGAGCCATCCGATCGGCAAGGCCGACATCGAGGCCTGCCTGAAGAAGCAGGGCAGCGTGCTGAAGCCCGGCGACGTCGTGCTGCTGCACACCGGGCAGATGAAGCTCTGGCCCGACATGGCGTTTACCAAGAACACGCCCGGCCTCAACCGCGAGGGCGCCGAATATCTCGCCAAGCACGGCGCGATCATGATCGGCGCCGACAACCTGACGCTGGAGCAGACGCCGTCGGCGCACGAGCTGAACTTCTTCCCGGTCCATTGCTACCTGCTCGCCGAGGCCGGCGTGCCGATCCTCGAAATGGCCTATCTCGACGAGCTTGCCGGCGAGAAGCTCTACGAATTCGCCTTCTTCGGCGCCTGCATCAAGCTGCGCGGCGCCACCGGCACGCCGATGCGCCCCGTCGCCATGCCGCTGCGCTGACCGGCGCATCAACACGCCTTGAACGCCGCCGCCCGGGCTTTCCCCGGGCGGCGGAGGCGTTATAAGGCGCGTGTCGACGTTTCGTATCGGAGCGACGCCGGTTGCGCCGGCGTCCGGAGACAGGCATGACCGGCATCCTCAGCGACGCGCGCTCCGCCTTGCCGCGGCTCCTGCTGGCACTGGCGATCGCCGCCCTCGGCGGCATGCTGTTCTTCTTCCTGCATTTGCCACTCGCCTTCATGCTCGGCGCCATGGCCGCGACCGCGACCGCGGCGATCCTCGGGCTTCCGGTCGCAACGCCGCGCTCCGTCCGCCCGCCGATGACGGCGCTGATCGGCGTGATCCTCGGCAGCGCGGTGACGCCGGACGTCTTCGACGCGATGCCGGGCTGGACGCTGCCGCTCGCGCTGCTCCCGCTCTTCCTCCTCGTCAGCGCCACGGTGTCGATCGTCTATTTCCGCCGTGTCGCCGGTCTCGACCTCAAGACCGCCTATTTCTGCGGCATGCCGGGCGGGCTCGTCGAGATGGTGCTGCTCGGCGCGCAGCATGGCGCCGACGAGCGGACGATCGCGCTCGTCCATGCGCTGCGCGTTTTCCTCGTCGTGCTGATCCTGCCCTTCTTCATGCAGTTCGCCCTCGGCCTCGACCTCGGCCAGCGGCCGGCGACGGGCGCGCCGGCCATGCCCGGCCTCACGGATCTCGCCTGGGTTCTCGTCTGCCTCGCCGGCGGATCGCTGGCCGCCCATATGCTGCGCCTGCCGTTGAAATTCCTGCTCGGGCCACTGCTCTTCAGCCTTGCCCTGCATCTGACCGGCATCAGCCGGTTCCACCTGCCGGACTGGGTGGCGCCGGCGGCGCAGGTGGTGCTGGGCGCGACGATCGGCTGCCGCTTCGGCGGCATCGACATCCGCCATCTCGCCCGCATCCTGGCGCTCTGCCTCGGCTCGGTGCTGCTCCTGCTTGCGGTGACCGCCGGTTTCGCCGCACTTGCCGCAAGCCTCGACGCCCATGATTTCACCGCCATGCTGCTCGCCTATTCGCCGGGCGGCCTTGCCGAGATGAGCCTCGTTGCCTATGCGCTGCATGTCGAGGTGATGTTCGTCTTCGCGCTCCATGTCGTGCGCGTCGTGCTGGTGGCGTTCGGCGCGGCCCTCGTCTTCCGCCTGCCCTTCTTCCGGGAGACGCCATGAACCTCGTCGCCGCCTGCCTCGGCCTCTTCGGCATCGCCTTCGCCGCCGCCACGATCCTGCCGCTGCAATCGGAGGCGACGCTGCTCGGGCTGATCTATACGGGAAAGTTCTCCATTCCCCTGCTCGTCGCCGTCGCCAGCCTCGGCAACACGCTCGGCGCCGTCGTCAACTGGTGGATGGGGCGCCAGGTCGAGCGGTTCCGCGGCCGGCGCTGGTTTCCGGCAAGCGACCGCGCGCTTGCGAAGGCCCGTGCCTGGTATGCCCGCTACGGCCGCTGGACGCTGCTCCTCTCCTGGCTGCCGCTCGGCGGCGACGCGCTGACGGTGGCGGCCGGCGTGATGCGCGAGCCGCTCTTAAGCTTCGTCCTCTTCGTCGCCATCGCCAAGACGGGGCGCTATGTCGTCCTCGTGCTCGCGGCGCTGCAGGTGTTCGGCTGAGCGTTCAGAGACCGGAGAGGCCGAATTTCGACGGCAGGTCGGCTGCGGCCGCGCGCGCGGGATCGGCGAAGTCCGCGAGGATCGGGCAGTCGGGCCGGCCGTCGCCATGGCAGTGGCGGACCAGGTGCTTCAGCGTCTCGGTCATCGCCCGGATCGCCTCGGCCTTGCGCTCCAGCTCGGCGATATGGTCGAGTGCGATCGCCTTGACGTCAGCACTCGCCCGCCCGCGGTCGCGCCAGAGCGCCAGAAGCGCCCGCATCTGCTCGACGGAGAAGCCGAGATTGCGCGCCTTGCGGATGAAGCGCAGCGTGTGCACGTCGTTCTCGCCATAAACCCGGTAGTGCGCCTCCGTGCGCGCGACCGGGTCGATCAGGCCGATGCTCTCGTAGTGGCGGATCATCTTCGCCGAGACGCCGCTTGCCGCGGCCGCTTCACCGATGTTCATCGGGGGTCTCCTTTACACCTTGAAACGGTGAAGCCGCAGCGCATTGGCCAGCACGAAGACGCTCGACAGGCCCATGGCGCCGGCGGCGAGCGCCGGCGACAGGGCGAGCCCAAGCGAGGGCTGCAACAGCCCGGCCGCGACCGGCACCAGCACGACATTGTAGGCGAACGCCCAGAAGAGGTTCTGCGAAATATTGCGCATCGTCGCGCGGCTGATCGCGATGGCGCGCAGGACCCCTGTGGGGTCGCCGGACATCAGCACCACGTCGGCGCTCTCGATGGCGATGTCGGTGCCGGTGCCGACGGCGATGCCGATATCGGCGGCCGTCAGCGCCGGCGCGTCGTTGATGCCGTCGCCGACGAAGGCGAGCCGCTTCCCGCCCGCCCTCAGGCCGTCGATCGCCTCGACCTTGCCGCCGGGCAGCACCTCGGCGACGACGTGGTCGATGCCGAGATCGCGGCCGATCGCATCCGCCGTGCGGCGGTTGTCGCCGGTGATCATCGCGACGGAAAGCCCCGAGGCCTTCAGGCGGGCGATCGCCGCGCGCGCGGTCGGCTTGACCGGGTCGGCGACGGCGATCAGCGCGGCGAGCCGGCCGTCGATCGCGGCATAGACCGGCGACCTGCCGGCGCGGCCGAGAGCGTCGGCGGCAGGCGCGAAGGGCCCGACATCGATGCCGGCCGCGTACATCGCCCGTTCGGCGCCGATCAGCAGGTGCCGGCCCTCGACCCTGCCGGTGATGCCGGCGCCGGTCAGCGCCTCGACATCCGCGGCCGGCGCGAGGGTAATGCCGCGCGCGCGCGCCGCCTGGACGATCGCGCCGGCGACGGGATGTTCCGAGCGGCTTTCGAGACTGGCGACGAGGAGGAGCACCTCGGCCTCGTCGAAACCCTCGGCGACGGAAAAATCCGTCAGCGCCGGCTTGCCGAGCGTCAAGGTGCCTGTCTTGTCGAAGGCGACGATCCCGACGTCGCGCAGCCCCTGCAGCGCCTCGCCGCGGCGGAAGAGCACGCCCGCCTCCGCCGCGCGGCCGGTGCCGACCATGATCGAGGTCGGCGTGGCCAGCCCCATGGCGCAGGGGCAGGCGATGATCAGCACCGCCACCGCATGGACGAGCGCCGTGCCGATCGACGGGCCGACGAGCAGCCAGGCGATAAAGGTGACGAGGGCGACGGCGATGACGGCCGGGACGAACCAGGCGGTGACGCGGTCGACCCGAGCCTGGATCGGCAGCTTCGACCCCTGCGCCGCCTCGACCATGCGGATGATGCGCGAGAGCACCGAGGCGGCTCCGACCGTGGTGGCGCGGCAGGAGAAGGCGCCGTTGCCGTTGAGCGTGCCGCCGACGACCTCGCTGCCGGCCGTCTTCTCGACGGGCAGCGGCTCGCCGGTGATCATCGATTCGTCGACGAAGGAGCGGCCCTCGACCAGGAGGCCGTCGACGGGGATCGCCTCGCCGGGGCGGATATGGACGAGATCGCCGCTCTTCACCTCGCCGGCCGGCACATCCGTGAGCACGCCGTCGCGTTCGACCCGGGCCATGCGCGGCTGCAGGCCGACGAGGTGGCGGATCGCCGCGCCGGTGCGGCCGCGCGCCCGGCTTTCCAGCATGCGGCCGAAGAGGATCAGCGTGACGATGACGGCGGCAGCCTCGAAATAGACGTTGTCGGCCGCGGCCGGCAGCAAATGCGGCAGGAAGGTCGCGACCGTGGAATAGCCGAAGGCGGCCGTGGTGCCGAGCACGACCAGCGCATTCATGTCGGGCGCGCCGCGCGATAGGGCGGGAACGCCGTGGCGGAAGAAGCGCCGGCCGGGCCCGGCGAGCACGAGGGCCGTCAGCACGAACTGGATCCGCCGGCTCGCCTCTCCCCCGATCGTCGCCATCACCCAGTGGTGGATCGCCGGCACCATGTGCGACCCCATCTCGATGGCGAAGACCGGCAGGGTGAGGGCGGCGGCGATTGCAAGGTCACGGACAAGGGCGGCGGTTTCGCGCGCGCGGCGCATCCCGGCCTCGTCCGGGACCGGATCGGCCGGCAGCCGGCGGATGTCGTAGCCGGCCTTGCGCACGGCCGCCTCGATCTCCGGCAGGACGTCGCCCGTCCCGGCGAGCCTGACGGTCGCCGTCTCGGTCGCGAGATTGACCGAGGCGTCGGCCACGCCCGGCACCGTCTTCAGCGCCCGCTCGACCCGGCCGACGCAGGAGGCGCAGGTCATGCCGTCGATGCCGATGGCAAGGGGTTCGGCCTCGCGGATGCGTCCGGTCGCTGGCGCGGTCATCGTCATGATCCCGTCCTTTCCCTTCGTGAGGCGAGGCCGCCGGAGCAGGAGCGCCTCGGTGTACGATAACTATTAAAAAACAGCAGAATAGAGAGTTTCGGACGATCCCTTGCCGAGCGGAAAAGGCCCCGAAGCGGATCGCGCAGACACGCGCACCGGTCTTGCGAAACGACAGGCGTGAGGACAAAGGCCCGACGCGCCGGCGCCGATCTGGACGATCGCGACATGCAAGAGCCCTATGAGGTTCATGCGGAACCGGACAGCTTTCGGCACGTCGTCACCGTCTGTCGTTTCGGGACGACCGCAGCGCGGTTATCCCGGGCACGCTCCCTCTCTCTGTTTCAACCCATCGTCCGGACGTCGAATCCGCTCCGGATTTGACAGGACATGCTCTCTCCTTTTGTTCTTGTCGCAGTCTCCGGCGCGTGAGCGATCCCGCTTCGGCTGGACATGCTCTAGCGCCGCTCGAAGGTGGAGGCATAGCCGGCCTCGGCGAAGGCGGCGGCGATCGCCTCGGGCGCGACGTCGCTGATGACGGTCGCCGTCTTCGCCGGAAGATCGACCACCGCCCGGCCGGCGGGGTCGACATCGCGCATGGCGGTCTCGATGGCGCGGACGCAATGGCCGCAGCTCATCTCGGGAATGCGGAAGATATACATGATCGGTCTCCGTCACGGGGAATGCGCAACGGATATAGGGTTTCCCATGATGGGAAGGTCAAGGGGGAAACGACGCGGCCGTCGCCGATGGCCGCACGCCCCCCGCATCCCCGCCGGTCAACCGGCGCGGGTCGCAAGCGGCGGATGCGGTGCGTTTCTGTCCCTCTCCCCCGTCGGAGAGGGAGAGGATGGCGCGAAAGGTTGCCGGATGGCTCAGGACGCTGCCAGCGACAGGCGTCCGCCGTCGCGGGCGACGACGCGCAGGCCGCCGTAATGCGGCGTCTTGAAATGCGGCGTCGCGTAGTCCGCCTCATGCGTCGCCGTCAGCACGACGACGTCGGCGCCCGCCGCCTCGCCGGCGCGGATGCCGGCCGGGGCATCCTCGAAGACGAGGCATTCGGCCGGGTCTACGCCGAGGCGCCGCGCCGCGAGCACGAAGCAGTCCGGGTTCGGCTTGCCGTTGACGACGTCCTCGGCCGTGACGATCATCGGCGGCTGCGGGATGCCGGCGGCGGCGAGGCGGCGGGTGGCGAGCTCCCGCGTCGCCGAGGTGACGATCGCCCAGCGGTCGGACGGCAGCGAGGCGAGGAAATCGAGCGTGCCGGTGAGCGCGACGATGCCGCCGACATCGACCATTTCCTCCTCAAGGATCCGCTGCGCCTCGGCGTCCGCGTCGATGCCGGGAATGCCGAGCTTCAGGATGTTGTCGAGGATGCGCACGCCGTGCAGCGTCGGGATCAGCGCTTTGGCGTCGATGCCGTAGCGGCCGCAGAAATCGCCCCAGACGCGCCAGACGACGGCATGGGAATCGAGCAGCGTGCCGTCCATGTCGAAGAGGAAGGCGGCGTAGGAGCGATTGAAGACCGGGTGACGGGTGGTGTCGGTGACGGCGCTCATGCCTCGCGGTCCTCGAAGATCGCTTCCAGCTCGGCATAGACGGCCTCGTTGCCAGCGATGACGGGGTTGCCCTTGTTCAGGCCGTCATTGGCGAGGAAGTCGTTGGTCTTCAGGCCGGCGGCGCGGATGACGGCGATGGCGCCGAGGCAGTCATAGGAGTTGATCAGCGGCTCGACATAGCCGACGAGACGGCCGGCGGCGACCGAGCAGAGGGTGAGCGCGCCCGAGCCTTCGCGGTAGAACATGCCGCCGCGCGTCAACAGCCGGCTGAACATCGGCAGGAACTGCTCGGGCTTCACCTTCGGCGAATAGCCGACGCCGCAGATACCCTCGCGGATCGATTGTCCGGGGTGCTTGTCGACCGGCTTGCCGTTCAGCGTCGCCGGGAAACCGATGCCGCCGGCGAAGAGCTCGGCCCGCGCGGGGGCATAGACCATGCCGAACTGCAGCGCGTTGCCCTTGACGAAGGCGATCGAGACGCACCAGCTGGAAAGCCCCGAAATGAAGGGCTGGGTGCCGTCGATCGGATCGACGACCCAGATGCCCTGTTCCGGGCTGAAGGCGGAAATGCCGGTTTCCTCGCCGAAGAAGGCGTCTTCCGGAAAGCTCTCCTTCAGCCGGTCGCGGATCAGGAGCTCGGTGTTGAGATCCGCCTCGCTCGCCATGTCCTGCATGCCCTTGCTCTTGATCGTCAGGCTGTCGCGGGCGTTGAAATAGGAAAGCGCCAGGTCGCCGGCGTCGCGGATGAGGGTGAGGGCGAAGTCGTAGCGCCCCTTGATGTCGAAATCGGTCATGTCTTTCCCTTTCAGTCGCGCCAGAGCCAGGCAGCGCCGCGCACGCCGCTGGAATCGCCATGCGCCGCCCGCTTGATCGGCGTGTGGAACACGGTGGAGAAGGTCTTTTTCGCGAGCGCCGGCGGCAGGTCGTCATAGAGTTCGTCGACATTGGACATGCCGCCGCCCATGACCAGCACGTCCGGATCGAGCGTGTTGACGACGGTGGCGAGCCCGCGCGCGACGCGGTCGACATAGCGTTCCCAGAGCAGGCCGCAGAGCCGGTCGCCGCCCCGCTTCTTCTCGATGATCTGGCGCGCCTTCAGCTCCTCGCCGGTGTGGCGGGTATATTCCGCCTCGAAGGCGCGGCCCGAGACCCATGTTTCCATGCAGCCGTGGCGGCCGCAATAGCAGGGCCGGCCGCTGAGCTCGGTGACGTCGGGGAAGGGCAGGGGATTGTGGCCCCACTCGCCGCCGCTGTTGTTCGGCCCGTGATGGGCCCGGCCGCCGACGGCGATGCCCGCACCCGCGCCCGAGCCGAGGATGACGGCGAAGACGACGTTGTGGCCGGCGCCGGCGCCGTCGACCGCTTCCGAGGCGGCGAAGCAGTCGGCATCGTTCTCGCAGCGGATCTCGCGCTGGAGGACCGCCCGCAGGTCCTTCTCCACCGGGCGGCCGAGCATCCAGGTGGAGCTCGCCCCCTTGCCGAGCCGGCTAACAGGCTCGACGGAGCCGGGCAGACCGATGCCGACCGTGCCCGTGCGGCCGGTCTGGCTTTCCAGCCCGTCGATCACCGTCTTGATCAGACGGATGCAACCGTCATAGTCGTGGCGCGGCGTATCCTCGCGCAGGCGCAAGAGCTCGCGCCCGTCCGCCTCCATGGCGACACCCTCGATCTTGGTGCCGCCCCAGTCGATTCCAATCAGCATGCGTCCTCCTGCCGGGCGAGGCCTGACTGCCGCCCGGTCGATCCTTGTTATTGTCCGTCGCGGACCCGGCCGGATCCGCGTGTCTGCGTCCGCTTCAGCCGGTGCTGAAGAGAATGTCGCGGTCGCGCGCATATTCGGCGAGCAGCGGCAGGCTGGCCGCGCCGAGCACGCGCGCATCGGCGCCGATCTTGCCCTCGACGATCTCGACCGGCGCCACGCCCTGCATCCGCATCGCCGCGAGCCGCTCCCGGGTGCGCACGACGAGGGCGGCCCGCACATGCGGCGGGAAGCTGCCGTCGATGACGACGTTGTGGAAATCGATGACGGAGACCGCCGCGCCGATCGCCAGCGCCAGATGGGCGGCCGCCTGATCGAGCCATGCGCCGAGCAGCGGCTCGAGGTGATGCCAGTCGCCTGCGCCGGACCAGAGCGAGGCGGGATCGCCGCCGGCATCCGCCACCATGCGTTCGAGCAGATAGATCGAGGCGCGGCGGATCAGCGGCATCGGCGCGCCGCCGTCCGGGCCCGGAACGGGGATCGAGCCGATCGACCCGGCATAGCCGCGCCGGCCGGGATAGAGGCTGCCGTCGAGAACGACGCCGCCGCCGACGAGGGTGGCGAAGAAGACGTAGAGGAAATCCTGGTATTTGCGCCCCTCGCCATAGGCGAGCTCGGCGGCGCAGGCGGCGGTCGCGTCGTTGCAGGCATGCACGGGCCAGGAGACGATGTCGCCGATCTCGGCCCGGAGGTCGAAGCCGCGCCAGCCGGCGACCACGTCCGGCGGCGCGCCGACCTCCTCCTCCCAGCTCCACATCTCGGACGGGGCGGCGATGCCGAAACCGCGGATGCGGGCCGCCTGGCCGGGCGCCATGCCGTCGACGATGCGGGCGACGCCGCGCCGGACGAACGCCTTGACCAGCGCCGGCGTCGGATAGGCATAGGAGGTGCGGATGGTCTGGCGCGGCGTGCCGACCATGTCGATCAGCACCAGATCGGCCGAACGCCGGCCGACCTTGAAGCCGAGCGAGAAGGCGCCCTCCGGGTTGAGCGACATCGGCACGGAGGGCTGGCCGACCTTGCCGCGCTGCGGCGCGCCCTTGACGAGCAGGCCCTCCGCCTCCAGCGCCTTCATGATCACCGAACTCGCCTGCGGCGACAGGCCCGTCATCCGCGAGATCTCGACCTTGGAGAGCGGCCCGTGGGTGCGGATCATCGAGAGGACGAGACGCTCGTTGTAGAGCTTGACGCCGGTCTGGTTGGTGCCGCGGCTGGTGCCGGAGGGCTGATCCTCGCCCACATCCTCCCCGCCCCATACCATGCCGCGCCATTCTCCATATCGATTTAATAAATCATACCGATATATTTATTGAGATGTCAAGGGAGGGTCTCCAGCCGGCAAGACCGGTGCGGGGCATAACAAGCTGTGTGTGGGAAAGGGAGGCCGGGGACGGAAAGGCCGCACCCCTCCGTCCCTTAGGCGTGTCAGGCGGCCATCGCGATCTTGGCGAGCGCCGCCGGCAGCGCGTCGAAGCCGTCGATCAGCGCCTCCGGATCGAGGCTGTCGAGCGGCGTCTTGGTATAGCCGTAGCTGACGGCGACGACCGGCACCTTCGCCGCCTTGGCGGTGGCGACGTCGACCTCGGAATCGCCGACGAAGATCGCCGGTGCGGCCCCGCCGGCCGCGGCGATCGTCTCAGTCAGGTGGCGGGGATCGGGCTTGCCGACGCCGAACGTGTCCGGGCCCGAGACCACGGCGAAGAGATCCGCCAGACCGAGATCGGCGAGGATGGCGCGGGCGTATCGCTCAAGCTTGTTGGTGCAGACGGCGAGCGCCCAGCCCTCGGCCCGAAGACGGCCGAGCACGTCCTCGACATCAGGATAGGGCCGGGTCTCGCGCGAGAGCCGCCCGGAATAGATTTCCGTGAACCGTTTGACGTCGGTGGCGGGAGCCGTGTCGCCGACATCGACGCCGCGCTGCTCCAGCGCCTTGCGCACGAGATTGGGAATACCGTGACCAATCAGCCGGCGCGTCGCATCGATGCCGAAGGCGTCGAGCCCCTTTTCCGCCATCAGCTGGTCGAGGGAGCCGGCGAGGTCCGGCACGCTGTCGACCAGCGTTCCGTCGAGATCGAAGACGAGCGTTCCGCGGGCGGTCATCGGCATTCCTCCTGTCCTGTTCCTGATCGCCCGTTCTGCCGCGCCCGGCCTGGCATGGCAAGGACGAAACGACGGCCTCCGGCCGGACATCGCTGTCCGGCCGGAGGTGCCCGGGAGGTATCGCTGTTTCCGCCGTTCAAGCGCCTGCGGACAGGATGTTCTGCTTGATGAGTTTAGCGGAGAGGTTTGGTTGTTCGAGGTAGGGGA